>CAYOKA010000029.1:0-21109 GCA_964404395.1 uncultured Oscillospiraceae bacterium
AAAACCAAAAGAAGGATAACGTTTGAATACGCATTAATAGAAGGGGTCAATGATTCGACGGGAAACGCCGCCGAGCTTGCTAGACTGCTTAGAGGCATGCTGTGCCACGTGAACCTAATTCCGGTAAATGCCGTTGAGGGTAACGGTTTTCGCCAAAGTAGCCGGAGGCACATGGATGAATTCGCAGAGGTGCTTACGAAAAAAGGGATTGAAACCACGATTAGGCGTGAGCTAGGTGCGGACATCAATGCAGCATGTGGACAGCTAAGGAGAAGTGAATTGCCTGATGATTGTAGAGGTGTTTAGCTTGAGATTTGCTGCCGGAACCGACAGAGGATTGGTAAGAGATGGAAACGAGGATAGCTATAGGATTATTGAGAAATCTTCGCAGAATCCCTATGTCTATATTATTGCTGACGGTATGGGGGGACACAACTGCGGTGAGGTTGCCAGCAGGATGGCGGTCGATTACATCAGCAAGTGTGTCGAACAGGACGGCAGACGCTTGTTATCTCCCCAAGGTATGGAGCGTGAGATTAGGAGAATGGTTGAGGATACTAACGCGTCCATATTTGAGACATCACTGCAAAAGCCCGAAGCAAGCGGCATGGGAACAACTCTGACGATGGCTGTCATAACCGGAGAAAGAGTTGTGGTGGCTCATGTAGGCGACAGCAGATTGTACCTTATTCATGACGAAGTGATTGAGCAGATTACTGAGGATCACACATACATATGGGAATTGATAAAGAATGGTTCCCTGACTAGGGAGGAGGCAGAATTTCACCCTCGAAAGCATGTTATTACCAGGGCTATAGGCACTTCCCCAGATTTGGAGATTGACATGTTGGACCTTGAGACTGAGAGGGGAGACATTTTGTTACTTTGCACGGATGGCCTCACAAATATGATTTGTGATGACGAAATATATAGAATACTGAAGTCTAATGAACCCGAAGCGGCCTGTGAGGCACTTATCGAGGCGGCAAAAAGTAAGGGTGGAGAAGATAATATTACAGTAATTGTTATTAAATGTGAGTGAAGGTGCATTTATGAAGAATAAAATACTAGGTAACAGATATCAATTATTAGAAAGAATCGGTGGAGGCGGTATGGCAATCGTTTACAAGGCTAAATGTCTTTTGCTGAACCGCTATGTCGCCGTAAAGATACTTCGCAGTGAATTCACTGATGATGAGGAGTTTGTCAAGCGCTTCCGTGTAGAAGCCCAAGCCGCCGCAAGCTTAAATCATCCCAATATTGTGTCGATTTATGATGTGGGTAAGCAGGACGATGCCCAGTATATTGTTATGGAGTTTATTGACGGCATTACATTGAAGGATTATATAAACCAAAGCGGTGCGATGCCCTGGAAAGAAGCAGTTAGCATAGCTATACAAATATGCTCAGCGTTGGAGCAAGCCCACAAGAACCAAATTGTACATCGGGATATCAAGCCTCATAATATCATGCTTACTAAAGAGGGCATAGCAAAGGTTACTGATTTTGGTATTGCCAGGGCGGTTACGTCTGCAACAATTACGATGGTTGGCAGCACGATTGGCTCTGTGCATTATTTCTCGCCCGAACAGGCCAGGGGCGGATATACTGATGAAAAATCGGATTTATATTCGCTGGGTGTCACTTTATATGAAATGGTAACCGGCAAGGTGCCTTTTGACGGAGACTCTCCTGTAGCCGTGGCTTTGAAGCATATTCAGGAAAAAGCTGAACGGCCGGCCGATGTAAATCCGACAATCCCCAAAGGTGTAAATGACCTGATTGTAAAGGCTATGAAGAAAAATCAGGATTTGAGATACCCGAATGCTACACAGATGTTGAATGATCTTCAGAGGACGCTGAATGAGCCTAATGCAAAAATCATTGGCAGCAATATTACGGAGGATCTTCCAACAAAGAAGATGCAGGCTGTTGGTGTGGATATTGAACCGGTATATGAAAACGAAGATGAAGACCTGAAGGGTGATGAGCCCATTAGAGGCTTGAAAACCAGGGTAGGTACAGCGACTGTTATCAGCGGTGAAAACGGAAACTATGTTGTGTATGATAAAGACTATGATGAGGGCGATGATACAATGGCAACAAAAAAGAAGGACAGGCTGAGTATGTGGCTTGGCATTGCTGCAGGCTTGATTATAGCTGGTATTATTTTTTATATTGGCCTGAAGCTGGTCCTTCCGCTCATAACGCCGGATGTTTCGGATGTATATGTGGTCGAGGATTTTACCGGAAAGAATTTTAACGATGTGTTGCAGGAATTGAGAAAATATAATATAACTGCTGTGGATAATGAAAGGATCAATAGCGATGATATTGATCAGGATGTTATTATTTCTCAGGATGTGGCAGTGGGCAATACCTTGAAGCCAAACAGTTCAATCAAGTTTAGGGTGAGCAATGGCCCCAAGAAGGTGCAAATTCCTGATATATCCGGCCAGGAGTCGAGAGTCGGCGAACAGATTCTTAGAGAGAATGATCTAATTCCGACAGAAATTACTGAATACAACGAAACTGTTGCAACAGGCTTGATTATCAGGACTGAGCCTGCTGCTTTTGAAGAAGTGGATCCCTATGCAAATGTGACCGTCTATGTGAGTCTTGGGCCGAAGCTAGAGCAGGTCACTGTTCCAAATGTTGTTGGGCGTACGCTGTCACAGGCGGAGAAGATTATTGATGAAAAAAAGCTGAAGGTCGGCAGGATTATACCGGAGGATACTGTCAGCGGCGTAGCGTTGATAACTAAGCAGTATCCTTTAGATGGATCGATAGTAGACGAGGATACTCCTGTGGAGCTTGACTTTACACCGATTGAGGAGGATCCTGAAGATACCGAAGAGGATCCTGGCGAGGCTACGCCTGATGTACCTGGCACACCAGGCACGCCAGATACAGGTGGATCCCCTGGGGGAAGTGAAAGAAAAACAAAGAATCTGGTGATATCCTTAAATCCGAGCAAGACCTATGGCGACAAAGTTATGGTTTATGTGGAATCAACACCCTCAGATACAAACCAGAGGATTGTCGAGCTTAACCAATCGATATCAGTAAGTCAGTTCCCGTTCAGTTTACCGGTTACGCTGGCAGAGAGCGGAACTACCCATGTAATTGTTAAGCTGGATGGCGATTTGGCTTTGGAAGGTGACTATTAAAGTATTAGGAGGTTTGATTATTTGCCGGTAGGCACGATTATTAGGGGAATAGGTGGATTTTACTATGTGGCTTCTGAGGACGGCAGTATAGTTGAATGCAGGGCAAGGGGAATATTCAGAAAAAACAAGCTTACTCCACTTACGGGGGATAGGGTTGTTTTTTCAGTGATAGATCCTGACCGTAAAAAAGGCAGTATAGATGAGATTAAGGAAAGAAGCACTGTTTTTACAAGACCGGCTGTAGCTAATGTTAATCAAATGATTATAGTTATTGCAGCAAAGTCTCCTGAGCCTGATCTGATGCTAGTGGATAAACTGCTGGTTACAGCGGAGAAGCAGGAAATCAAGAGTATTGTTTGCATCAACAAGATAGATTTGGATGAGCAGAATAATAGAGCAATATTTCGGGAGCCTTATACCCTGGCGGGATATGATGTTGTTGAGACAAGCGTCCGGGACACGGATGGTTTTGAAGAACTTAGGTCGCTGATGAAGGGGTATGTCTCAGTTTTTGCAGGGCAGTCAGGAGTAGGTAAATCGACACTCCTGAATAGAATAATGAACGCTATTGTAATGAAGACTGGTGAGCTGAGCGATAGACTTGACAGGGGAAAGCATACTACCAGGCAGGTGGAGCTGCTTAGACTGGAAGAGGGCGGCTTTCTTGTGGATACACCCGGTTTCAGTTCCTTTGAACTTTCAGGGATAGGCAGTCAGGAGCTACAGTACTTATTTCCGGAGTTTGTGGAGCATATCCGAAATTGCAAATATAGAGGCTGTAGCCATATTAGCGAACCGGACTGCGGCGTAAAAAAGGCAGTTGAAGCCAAAAAGATAGATAGCGGCAGACATAGTAGATACGTTGAGCTTCATGATTTTTTGAAGCTTGAGGAGGAGTCAAAATATAAGTAAGGGCTTTTGCAATGTAACCTTAATATTGATTAGCTGCACAATATATAGAGGCCGGCTTTCATACACACCCACGATATATTGTGCTGCGGAACTCAAAACAAGCTACATCGCAAAATGCCCAAGTAGCGTATCGTTGGAGGTATGAGATAATGATAAGAATCGCGCCATCAATTTTGGCATCGGACTTTTCAAGGCTGGGGGAGGAAATAGCCAAAGCTGAGAAGGCAGGTGCAGACATGATACACATAGATGTGATGGATGGACACTTTGTTCCGAACATTACTATAGGGCCGCCTGTGGTGAAAAGCCTCAGGAAGGTTACCAAGCTCCCCTTTGATGTGCATTTGATGATAGAAAACCCGGATTTATATATTGATGGTTTTATTGATGCGGGAGCTGATATTATTTCAATACATGTTGAAAATAATCCACATTTGAATAGAACGCTACAGCATATTAAGCAGAAAAATGTCAAAGCAGCTGTTGTCTTGAATCCTGCGACTCCTTTGAATACGCTGGATATGGTGCTTGCGGATGTGGATAT
Organism: uncultured Oscillospiraceae bacterium; assembly: GCA_964404395.1. Taxonomy (GTDB): domain Bacteria; phylum Bacillota; class Clostridia; order Acetivibrionales; family DTU013; genus JAAYBT01. Next base: position 4,627 of record CAYOKA010000029.1, read on the forward strand.
GGTGCTGCTGATGACGGTCAACCCCGGGTTTGGTGGTCAGAAATATATTGAGAGCATGACTCAAAAGATTCGCGAATTAAGATCAATGGCAAATCGCCGGGGCATTAAACTGGATATTGAGGTGGACGGTGGAATTGGTTCGGACAATATATTTATGGTGACCGAGGCCGGTGCAAATGTGATTGTTGCGGGCTCTTCCGTTTTCAATTCACAGGACGTGGCGGAAAGTATTCGCTTGCTCAGGCAGAATGCCTACGGTGGATATGTATGACAGGTGTAGTCTTTTGCGGTGGACAAATCGGGGATTACAATTATATAAGGAAATATCTGCGGGAGGCGCAGTTTATTTTGTCTGCGGACAGCGGAGCTCGCCATTGCAGGAGGATGCATATTATACCGGATTTTCTAATCGGTGATTTTGATTCTATAAATGATGCGGATTATTCATTCTTGGTTGATGCCGGAGTGCAAATCATTAAATACCCTGTAAAAAAAGACATGACGGACAGTGAAATTACAGTTCAAGTTGCAATAGAAAAGGGTTGTGACAAAATAGTGCTGGTTGGGGCTATAGGCTCCAGGCTGGATCATACTGCTGCCAATTTGTTCTTGCTAAAAAAGCTGGTTGATTTGAATGTTGAGGGTATTATTGCGGATGGAAAGAATGAAGCCAGAATTATAAGAGATCATATTGAACTAAAGAGCAGGGAAGATACCTTTGTGACACTTCTTCCGGTAGCAGGCAGCGCTCGCGGCGTAACGACCCAGGGGCTGATGTATCCCTTGACGGATGCCACTTTGGAGATGGGATCATCCTTAGGAGTAAGCAATAGGTTTGCGGAGGATATCGCCCGTGTGGAGGTAGAGGAAGGCTATTTGCTGGTTATTATGTCACGAGATTAGGCCAACACAAGGGGACAGGTTTAGGCTGGGACAGGGGACGGTTCCCTGTCCCACCACATTTACTTATATTCGTTGACCAATGCCTCAAAGGCTTTCCTGGAGTTGAGAATAGTCTTCTCATCTACGCAATAGGCAAGCCTGAAGTGGCCCTTGCAACCAAAACCGGTGCCGGGTACAATAATCAGATTGTACTTCACGGCGGCCTTACAGAATTCCACATCATCTTCGATTGGAGATTCAGGAAAGAGGTAGAATGCGCCTTCCGGCTTCAGACATTTTAGGCCTGCCCCTGTGATGATACTATAGAGCATATCACGCCTTTTTTTATAGGCGTCAATATCTACAGTGGCATCCAATGATTCCGGCAGTATTCTTTGGAAAAGCGCCGGCGCATTGACGAAGCCCAGTGTCCTGGTGGAGAATATGAGCCCGTCCAACAGCTCGGCGGTATCCTCCATCAAAGGATTAATTGCGATGTAGCCGATTCTTTCTCCCGGGAGCGACAGGGATTTGCTAAAGGAATTAACAATTATTGAATGCTTGAATATTGTAAACACAGAGGGTACTTCTACACCATCATAGACGATTTTCAGATAAGGCTCGTCAGATATTACGCAGATCTTTGTTCCGAATTCCTTTTCTCTTTTATTTATTTTTTCGGCAAGCTGCTCAAGTGTTTCGCGGCTGTACACGACGCCCGAAGGATTATTGGGAGTATTGATAATCATGCACTTTGTATTCGGCGTTATTGCATCATAAATACGCTGAGGGTCAGGCTGGAATGTAGCCGAATCGGTATTGACAACTACAGGCTTGCCTCCATGATTGTCTACGTAAAACAAATACTCTGAAAAATAGGGGGCAAGCACGATTACTTCTTCACCGGGATTTAGGAGCGTTTTCAGCACTACATTGAGTGCTCCTCCTGCGCCGCATTCCATTATAATGTGCTTTGCTTCCAGCGGTACACCTGTGGTTTTGCGAAGATTGGCGGCTAAAGCAGCTCTTACTTCAGGATACCCGGCGTTACTCATATATCCGTGCATTTTTGGGATGTCGGAGTTTACGACTTTTTTTAGTGTGTCCTTCACAACCTGAGGCGGTTCAATATCCGGATTCCCCAAAGAGAAGTCATATACATTATCTGCTCCTACTTTTTGGCGGAGCTTAGCTCCTTCTTCAAACATAGCCCTGGTCCATGAGGATTTGGCGAGATTATCAAGTATTTTTTTCGAAACCATAGAGACCACTCCTGTTAGGTATTTTAATATTTTATATATGATATACCAATGAGGAAAAAATATCAAACTATATACATTGAAAAAAAGAATCGGGACGACAAGTTTTTTCACATGTATTACTATAGCCTTACGTTGAACAAATTTTATTCTTCCTTGTCCCAAATTATTTGTTCAACTTATATAGATGAGTATACCTTCACTCAAACTTAAACCAGAACTCAAACCTAGACTGTTAGTCTGTCTACAATGGCCTTGTCCGGTGTGACGAGAGCTGTCTTGTAGTTGACATATGTCACCATGCCGGGCTTTGCGCCCGATGGCTTGCTGACATTTTTTACTGCCGTGTAATCGACCTGTACATTGGCTGACATCCTGGCCTTGCTGTGCCATGCGGCAAGTACAGCGGCCTCCTCTAATGTCCGGTCCGGGATTTCATGGCCTTGTTTTTTTATTATCACGTGGGAGCCCGGTATGTTCTTAGTATGGAGCCAGATATCATTTGATTGAGCAAACTTGAGAGTAAGATAATCGTTGTGCTTGTTATTTTTACCTACAAAAATATCAAAACCGTCAGAGGAAGTGAAATGTAGTGGATTCGACATTTTCTCCTGCCTTTTGGACAGGTGGCTTTTTTTAAGCTTCATATATCCCTGCTCTGAAAGCTCCTGTCTGACCTCATCTATCTCGCGTAGTGTTGCACAGTTATCCAACAACTGAAGTACGCTTTCCAGGTATTCCATCTCTTTGTGAGAGTCTTTCAGCTGGCGTTGGGTGTATATAAAAGCGTTCTTAGCCTTGGCATATTTCTTGTAATAGCGTTGGGCATTCTCCTGTGGAAGAAGATTAGGATTAAGGGGAATATCAATGTATTCATCACCACTTTTGGAGTAGTAGTTTAGCAATGAAACACTTTCAGCGTTCTTCGGTATGGCATATATATTGGCTGTTATCAGCTCGCCGTAAAGTCTCAAATTCTCTCTGTCCGCTACGTCACGCAGTGTTTCCTCCTGTATTGCCAGCTTTTTGTTGCAGCGATCTATGGAATTGTTCAATATCTTATAGAGATCCGATTTTTTCTGCCGAAGGCGTTCAGATTTGTCGCGGGTAGAATAGAATGTATCCAGTACCTGACTGATGGAGCCTAAGGACAGGTGGTATTTGTATTGGCTTATGGAAAGACAATGATAATCAAGTGGCTTTTGATGTTGCACATCATCAAACATAATGCAGGGGCTGTATTTGCTTTGCTTTATCTCAGCTAAAATGGAATCAAGTGCCCTTTTCAGAGATAAGCGGGCATCCTCGGGCAAGGAAGCTGCCCCCGTCCTGTTTCCAATGCCTGCTTTGAAGCATACCTCGCGGCATAGGAGTGGGCTGAAGCCCTTTATATGATCCAATAGAAATTTATCCACGGTCTTGTTTGAAGCATCAAGCTCCTGAAGCAAGGCTACTGTATCGATGGCTGCGGGAGAAAGCTTATCCTGGGCAGGAGGGAGCACGTATGGCCGTGCAGGCATGACTTCCCTGACGCTGCTAATATCTGAGTCTACATGCTTGATAGAATCATGTATTTTATTATCGCTATTGAGAAGGATGATGTTGCTATATCGTCCCATGATTTCAATAACAAGCCTCTTTTCGGATGTATCGCCAAGTTCATTAGTGGCTTCAATGACTAATCCTATAATTCTTTCATAATCGTTAAAATCAAAAGAAAGGATCCTTCCGCCGTTAAGATGCTTTCGCAGCAGCATGCAAAAACCCGGAGGAGAGGCGGGGTTTTCCTTTACAACCTCTGTTATATGGATTCTGGGGTAGTTAGGGCTGGCACTCATTACCAGCCTGTGGCTTCTATTCCGTACTCTGACCAGTAGAACAATTTCATCGGCTTCGGGCTGGAATACCTTTTCCACCCTACCACCGACAAGTTCCTTGGTCAGCTCGTCTACAATACTTTTTGTCACAATACCGTCAAAAGGCAATGGAAACACTCCTCTGTGCTTGAATCTCTACGCTAAATATGGATTTCAGTATATCATTTTCATTAAATTGAGGCAAACAATATCAGCAGCTCTATCCTAAGCAGGATAAACGGTCATGGCTGCAAAAGCCATGCAAAAAATAAATTGACTTTTATAATGTAGTTTTATATAATAAGTAAGCGCTTAACAATTTAGCGGCTACTTATTTTATACGTATGAATATAGGAATGCAGCTAAAACCTAAGAGGTATGTTTAATAGGGATATTTATCAAATGCTCCTAAGACCCCTGCCTCTATAGGCGGGGGATAAACAGATTCCCACTTCAGTGGTGGGTTCAATCCCTCACTGAAGGAGCATTTGATAAAATGCTCGCGGCGCGATACACACAAAACGCGTAAGGAAAGCCCTAAAGTGCCTGCAGCGTATTTTGCTTTGCAAAAACGCGGTTTGGCGTACAATTCGCGCAAGCGCTCATTGAATATGGAGGTGATGTATTGTGGCTCAGTTTCGTGAGATAGTTGGTCGGCTTATTAAGCTCAACCTTCTTAGGCGCATTGAGCTTAATAAGGCAGCTACGGATGAGGGATTGTATTTCGGCCAGCTTCCAATCATGGAATACATCATAAGAAATGAAGGCTGCACACAGAAGGAGATAGCAGACAAATTAGGAGTCACACCGGCATCCATAGCTATTTCGACTAAGAGAATGCAAAAGGCGGGCTTGGTAGATAAACTGGCAGATGAGAGTGACCTCCGATGCAATAGGCTTTCTGCCACGGACAATGGTATTGAGCTTGCCCGGATATGTCGGGCTCAGGCAGATGATTTGGATAAGAGGATGTTTGAAGGCTTTTCTGATCAGGAGTTGGCGACGACAAAAGATAACCTGGACAGAATGATTGAGAATATATCGGATGGGAGTGAAATTGGGATAGATATGTATTCGATTACCGCACTTAAAAGTAAAATTAGGAAAAACAGACATAAGGCGAATCAAACAAAATGAACAAAATAAGCAAATCATAAAGAAGAGGTAAGATAGTATGCTAAAAAAGCTTATCCCATGTCTTGGGAAATACACTATTTATACTATTTTGGCGCCGATTACTGTTGCCGGTGAGGTTTTATTAGAAATGTACATACCTTTTTTGATGTCAAAGATAATCGATATAGGCATCAAAAACTCGGATATTGACTATGTTGTAAAAACAGGTGGACTGATGGTGCTGCTTGCAGTGGTGTCGCTTGCTCTAGGTGCTTTGTCAGGGAGATTTGCGGCGGTGGCTAGTACAGGCTTTGCAAAGGGAATTCGAAAAAAGCTGTTTCACAAGATACAGGATTTTTCATTTACCAATATTGACAAGTTTAGCACAGCTTCGCTGATTACACGTATTACAACTGATGTAAACCATACTCAGATGGCTTTCATGATGACAATCCGGATTATGGTGCGTGCCCCGATTATGCTAATTAGTGCTACATTTATGGCGGTATCTATAAACAGTCGGCTTTCCTTGATCTTTTTTGTTGCTATTCCATTGCTGGGAACCGCACTGTGGCTCATCGGGTCAAGAGCTTTTCCTTATTTCCGAAAGATGTTTAAAAAGATGGATTCCATGAATGCATCCATACAGGAGAATTTAATCGCAATTCGCATTGTTAAGGCCTTTGTACGAAAGGAATATGAAAACGAAAAGTTTGTGGAATCTGCAACGGCATTGAAGAATGCCCAGAAGAAGGCAGAGAAAATATTGATCTTGAACATGCCAATCATGACGCTTACGATGAATGCCTGTATAATAGCAATTATATGGTTTGGGGGGCATTTTATCATTGGTGGCACCATGCAGGCAGGTGAGTTTTTCAGCTTTATAACCTATGTCACACAGGTGCTTATTTCCCTGATGATGATTTCGATGATTTTTGTGGAAATTGTCTTGTCCAGGGCAGCGGTCAGTCGTATTGTTGAAGTGTTTGACGAGCAGCCGGACATTAGCGACGAAGATGCGGATATGGAACTGGATGTGGAGAATGGTTCTGTGGTTTTTGAAAATGTATCCTTTAGCTATGGCAGGGATGAAAACAACCTGACGCTTATGGATATTAATCTTGATATAAAATCCGGCGAAACCATTGGAATTATTGGTGGTACCGGTTCTGCAAAGACTACTCTTGTACAGCTGATTCCCCGTCTATATGATGTGTTTGCCGGACGGATACTGGTCGGTGGGCAGGATGTGCGTGACTACAATCTGAAAGCCTTAAGGGATGCAGTTGCCATGGTACTTCAGAATAATGTTCTTTTTTCGGGAACTATTAAGGACAATTTGAGATGGGGTAAGGAGGATGCAACGGGTGAGGAAATTATTGAAGCCAGCAAGGCTGCACAGGCTCATGACTTTATAATGTCATTCCCGGACGGCTACGAAACGGCTCTGGGACAGGGGGGCGTAAACGTGTCGGGCGGTCAGAAGCAAAGGCTTTGTATAGCAAGAGCACTTTTGAAAAATCCTAAAATCATCATACTTGATGATAGCACCAGTGCTGTTGATACGGTCACAGACAGCAAAATTCAAAGAGCTTTCAGAGAAAGCATGAAGGACACGACGATAATTATCATAGCGCAGAGGATTACTTCCGTCTGTGAAGCAGATAAGATTGTCGTGATGAATGATGGCCGTATTGATGCAGTTGGTACTCATGAGGAGCTTCTTGCCGGCAACGGGATATATCGCGAGGTTTACGAATCGCAGCAGAAGGGGGTGGCATAAATGGCAGGTACAGGACAAGGTACAAAGCAGGTGGGACATCAGGGCAGGCAAGGGGGACACCATGGGCGAGGCACAAGGGTAAGGGAAAAGCCTAAGAATCCTGTGAAAACTCTCGGAAGAGTGTTTAGCTATATGGGTGAATATAAGCTACAGCTTGTCTTTGTTGTGATAGGAATTATCGGCAGTTCCTTATCGGGGGTGGCCGGTACCTATTTTTTAAAACCGATTATAAATGATTATATTGTTCCCTTGATTGGTCAGGAAGCCCCTGATTTGTCGGGATTTATTTCGATGCTCATTATAATAGTGCTGATATATCTTACCGGTATTGTATGTGCATATATGCAAAACCGCCTGATGCTAAATGTGTCTACCGGGACTTTATTGAAAATCAGAGTGGATTTGTTTACCCATATGCAGGATTTGCCCTTGAAATATTTTGATACTCATACCCATGGCGAATTGATGAGCCGCTTTACAAATGATGTAGATGCACTACGGCAGATGATCAGCCATGGAATACCCCAGACTATTTCATCAACCGTCAGCGTAACGGGCGTTTTCATAATGATGCTTGTGCTGAGCCCTCCTTTAACGGTTCTGGCAATTGCCATGTTACTTGTTATTCTCTTTATCATCAAAAAAGTCGGCGGCAACAGTGCCAGTTATTTTATCAAGCAGCAAAGGGAATTGGGCAGGGTGAATGGGTATATAGAGGAAATGATTGAAGGTCAGAAGGTAGTGAAGGTTTTCAGTCATGAGGAAAGCTCTAAGAATGAATTTGACGCTATGAATGAAGACCTGTTTGACGCATCCTCCAATGCTCATACATTTGCCAATATTTTGATGCCTATTATAGGGAATCTTTCATATGTCCATTACGCACTTACTGCAACTGCTGGCGCCGTTTTGGCGATTAATGGTTATACAGATGTAGGGACGATTGGCTCATTCCTGCTTTATACGCGCTCCTTTTCCCAGCCGATTAATCTGATTTCACAACATTTGAATTCCGTCCTTACTGCTCTTGCAGGCGCAGAACGAATATTCAACCTCTTGGATGAAGAGCTGGAAACCGATGAGGGATATGTTACGCTGGTAAATGCCAAAAAGGATGCTGAAGGAAATCTGCTGGAGGTGGATCATCATACAGGGCTCTGGGCGTGGAAGCATCCCAATGAGGATGGCAGCATAAGCTACACTCAGTTATTGGGTGATGTACGGTTTGAAGATGTAACCTTTGCCTATGATAGAGAAGAAACTGTGCTGCACGATGTCAGCTTGTTTGCGAAGCCGGGACAGAAGATTGCTTTTGTAGGTTCTACAGGGGCAGGGAAGACCACCATAACCAACCTGATTAATCGCTTTTATGATATTCAGGAGGGTGAAATACGCTACGACGGCATTAATATTAAGAATATTAAAAAGGCGGATTTGAGACGTTCTCTTGCGATGGTTTTGCAGGATACTCATCTTTTTACAGGAACAGTTATGGATAATATACGTTACGGCAGACTGGATGCAAGTGATGAGGATGTGATTGAGGCGGCGAAGCTGGCCAACGCCCACTTCTTCATAAGTCATTTACCTCAAGGCTACCAGACGGTGCTTACAGCGGATGGAGCTAATTTAAGCCAGGGACAGCGTCAGTTGATTGCTATTGCACGAGCTGCCGTGGCAGATCCGCCTGTTCTGATCCTGGATGAAGCGACGAGCTCCATAGATACCAGAACCGAGGCTTTGATTGAAAAGGGCATGGATACACTGATGGAGGGCAGGACTGTCTTTGTCATTGCTCACAGGCTTTCCACCGTCCGTAACTCCAATGCGATTCTTGTGCTCGAGGACGGCAGGATTATTGAGCGGGGCGATCATGATGATTTAATTGCACAGAAGGGCAAGTACTACCAGCTTTATACGGGTATGTTTGAGTTGTCGTGAGACATCAATTGTTCAAAAACTTTTCTTGACAGGCGGTTTTGTTTCTGCTATGATTAATCGGTAAAATGAAGAAGAAGTCATCCGCTTCTCACCTTACGGAGTGATTCGATAGGGTTAATAGTAAAGGGTTGCAAAATTGCAACTTGGCTATTTTAGTGGATTGGCAGTTCTTCTGTGATCCACTTTGTTTTTGGGTTTCTTTATAGAATAACCCGGAGGTGTTTAAGTATAAGCAGCAAAAGTGAATTTATGATTAATGAGGGGATCAGGGACGCAGAAGTACGTGTAATTGCTTCTGATGGATCTATGCTGGGCGTGATGCCTCTAAAAGACGCGCAGGATATGGCGGCTGCTGAAGATCTGGATCTTGTGAAGATTGCTCCTCAGGCTACACCGCCTGTCTGCAAGGTCATGGATTACGGAAAGTATATGTATGAACTGGCCAAAAAGGAGAGAGAGGCGAGGAAGAATCAAAAGGTCATCGACATAAAAGAGGTTTGGATTAAACCAAGAATTGAAGAACATGACTTTGAGTTTAAAGCCAAGAACGCATGTAAGTTCCTCGAGGAAGGGAATAAGGTCAAGGTGAGCGTGAGATTTAGGGGTCGGGAAATGAATTATGCATCCTTGGGTGAACAGGTGCTCAACAAATTTGCTGATGCAGTTGCGCAGGTGGGTACAGTAGACAGAAGGCCTAAGCTGGAAGGCAGGAGTATGACCATGATACTCAGTCCAAAACAGTGAGGCATTTCATAAAAGGATTTTAATAGGCCGATAGGTGTATTTGAATCACAGATTAGAATAGTTAGAATAGGAGGATTTATAATGCCAAAGATTAAAACACACAGTTCCTCAAAGAAGAGATTTAGAATAACAGGGACGGGCAAGGTTAAGATGAATCACGCTTTCAGAAGCCACAGACTTATATCAAAGGCCAGAAAGGCAAAGAAACAGCACAGACTTGGAGCTTATGCTTCTTCTGCTGACGAGGCAAACATCAAAAAGCTAATACCGTATAAGTAGAATTAGGAGGATAATAATATGGCGAGAGTTAAAAGTGGTTTAAGAAAACGTGCAAGACACAAAAAGACATTAAAATTAGCCAAGGGCTATTTTGGTAACAAAAGTAAAAACTTTAGGATGGCAAATCAGGCAGTTATGAAATCACTTTCATATGCTTACAGGGACAGAAAAGCAAAGAAGAGAGATTTTAGGCAGCTTTGGATATCCAGAATCAATGCGGCCGCCAGGTTAAACGGAATGAGCTACAGCCGTTTTATGCACGGTTTGAAAAAGGCCGGTATCGAGCTTAACAGAAAAGTGCTTGCAGATATGGCGGTTAATGACACACAGGGGTTTGCGCAGCTGGTAGAAAGTGTTAAGGATGCCTGATAGGACAAAAGACTTTGACAAGGAATGGTAACATACCCGTAGGAGGCATAAACTTTGTATTATGGAGGGCTGAGAAGCCCTCTCTTGTTTACAGCCATTTGCGTAGCATATCCGGCTGGAATCGAGTGGCGCTCGATGCGCCCGAGATTCGCATTAAAAGGAGCCTATATGACCAGATTGACAGGAAGCACTAATCGGATTATCAAGGAGGTAAGGTCCCTGAAAAATAAAAGCAGCAGGGAAGATAAGGGGCTTTATTTTATTGAGGGAAGCAGATTCGTGGAGGAAGCTCTTGCACAGGAGCAGGCGCATATCCAATTTATAATTGTTTCGGATTCATTTGCTTTATCAAAGGGCTCCGATGAGCTTCTAAATTTAGCCGCACAGAGAGCGCAGCAATGCTATGTTGTGCCTGACAGCCTTTTTCGATCTATCTCGGATACGCAGAACCCCCAGGGCATTCTGGCGGTGATTAAGCAGGAGAAACGGTATTTGAATGAACACAGGCCGACGAAGGGGCTCCTGGTGGTGCTGGATTGCATCAAGGATCCCGGGAATATGGGTGCTATTATCAGAACTGCCGATGGGGCAGGCTGTACAGGTGTCGTTGTTACCGAAGGCTGTGTGGATGTGTTCAATCCAAAGGTACTGCGCTCTACGATGGGTTCGGTTTTCCATATACCTGTTTATCACAGTAGTGGAATAGTGAAAACCATGGAGTTCCTTAAAGAAAGCGGCTTTTTATTATATGTCTCTCATCTTGAGGGTGCCCTTAGTATATACGAGGCTGATTTGTCCTTGAATATCGGACTTGTCATCGGTAGTGAAGCGCAGGGTGTCAGCGACCAGGCACTACAAAAGGCGGATTGCCTTATCAGAATACCGATGGCGGGCAGAGCAGAATCCCTTAATGCTTCGGCAGCTGCGGCAGTGATGGTTTTCGAAGCAATGAGGCAAAGGGGAATTGCTTCAAAAAATATTCATAAAGCTTAGCTTTTCTTTACCAGGGATATGATTAATGAATTTTTTTAAAGCAGCCGCTTCAGAAAGCGATGCCGATACATCTTCTGTCTTAATCAGCGTTTCAAGGCGCGATAATGTAACATCTATATTGTCGATTTCCTCATGATCGATTAAGGCAGCCCAAATTACTTTAGCACCTATCCAATCATCATTTATCTGTTTGAGAATGCCTTCGGCTCGATTCCAGTCTTCTGCTTCAATACTCCCTTCTGTTTTTTCGATCCACTGCCCCAATAGGGCAGAATCCCTGACAAGCTTTTGTTGTGCGAACATGCTTATTCCGATAATGAAAATCGTAAGAATAATAATTGTACCTGCTGTTTTAACTGTAATACCGTACCTCATTGTTTTTTTCGCCTCCCTTGATTGTGGGTTGAATGTAAAGCTTTCCTGAAGGGTCGATGCAGGCAAAGAGGATTTGTTCAGGATCGTCATATTGTTGCTTGCGCAGCTCCCGAATAAGCCATGTACGGTCTTTGCCGGCGTTTATTAGGTTTTCGGACAATAGGCGCCCATCTATAATAAGATCCACGGGTATTCCCTCGTAATCAGTTTTTATATCCATATCCTCAGGGGTCAGGGGACGCTTCTGTGACTTTGGTATTACGCTGATTTGTCCGCTGGTTTCTAGTATTGCGTATTCGATATCGGCGATGTTTGGATAATTAATAATCCTGAGTTGTTCCAGTAGATCGCTTAATGTATATAGTTCTTTTCTCAGTGCACTTTCGTTAATTTTACCTTTTTCAATCAGAATTGTCGGCTTACCGCAAATAATTGCTCTTGCACGCAAACTCTTTAGGGATAGAAGGGATATGAGTAATTGTATAATCAGCAGTGTGACTATAGGCACAATACCATTAATGAGCGGGATTCCGGTGTTTTGCATAGGGACGGCAGCCAAATCTGCAATCATGATGGCGATGACCAGTTCAAAGGGCTGTAGTTGACCGATCTGCCTTTTCCCCATGATTCTCATGACGATAACGACGAGGGTATAAAGAATTAATGTTCTAACAAAAACTACCAGCATTTTCTGCTACCTCCATACACTAGCTCCACCATATTTTGTGCAATACAGATAAAGTTATTCAAAGGCAGACTGTCCAAGACAATTTTCACACATGTTTATGGAAACATATAGAAAAACAGATATAGTGAGGAATGAATATTATCCTCGAAAGTGGTCAATATAATTACAGCCGTTTGCTGTGCATATCTGGCTGTAAAATTATTGAACAAGTATAGAGGAGGGATATCATGACATTGACTATGAAGGAATTATTACTGGTACAGGACAATATCAAAATGACAGAAAATTCAATCAAGTTCATACAAGCCTGTTCCGAAATGGCTGTTGACCCGCAGGTTAAGGGGCTATGCCAGAGTATGGCGAAAGAACACCAACAGGATTTGCAGAAGCTAATCAGTCATGTAAACACTTCAACAACAGTACAATAGGAGGTATGAGAATGAATAAATTCACTGACAAGGAAATAACTCAAACTATTCTTAATGAGCATAAGCTATGCGCATCGTCTCTGACTAACCTTATACTCGAAAGCTCAAATCAGAATTTGAGGAATGATGCGGCAGGGATCTTGAACAGAACATTTCAGCATCAGAAAAACATATTTGACTTAATGTCACAAAAGGGTTGGTATACAACGCAGCAAGCCAGTACGCAGGATATTACTACTGCAAAGCAGGAAGTTAGTAAGATACAGTCTTCAATGAACATAATGTAGATAGACATAAAAGAGGAGCTGTCACAAAGCAATAAGTGTACAGCCCCTTTTTTGTTTATTCATTTATTATTGCTTATTGTAATTGTTCCCGGTATAGTTTTCAAATACCTTCTTGACTATATTGCCACCGATTTTGCCTGCATCTCTCGATGAGATGTCTCCATTATAACCCTGCTTCAAATTTACGCCTACCTGGTTGGCAATTTCATATTTCATCTGGTCAAATGAAGTTTTGCTCTTACTATTGTTTTTTGCCATTTTATCACCTCCTCAATGCTTAGTGTGTCAAAAAAAGAAGTGATTATAGCTTGTAACATTTGCCTTATGATTTTGTTATTTTGTTATAATTTCTCCGTCCTTCAAAATAAATGTCGCATTCATTAGGCTTTCGGTGATTTCAATGGTGTTACCACCCAATATTATAGTGCAGTTTGGGTATATACGCTTGTTGATTTCGATCTCTCCGCTGCCTTTTGTTTTCAGGTAAAGAGACAGGGCCTTTCTTTCATCTTCCAATGCTTTGATTTCTTCTCTTAGAACAAAGAGGCCTGTGCTATTATCCGATCCGGATATATTTTGCTGCTTCGCTTTCTTCTGCTTTGTTTTCTTCATGCTAATTTCGTGAAGAACTGTGTCGAGTCGGCTAAGTAGGGCCTGTCGGTCAAAGCCGGTTACTTCAATTGTAGTTCGTCTTTCGCTGTCGGAACCGCAGTAGGGTACGGATACACGTATTTCTGATTTAATGGAGCCGCCGATTACACGGCCGTTAGAAGAGTCGAAAACGACATTTTTTGCGAAGATATCACTGTTAAGGCTGTAATAACCGATATGTGCTGTCCCACCAGAGAGGATTTTAACATTGTCCGCAAATTTTACATAAATATTTTTTGCCGCCTGTATTTCAACCCTTTCTCTTGCAGACACACCGCCCTTTATATAGATGCTGCCATCGGTGCTTACGAGGCTTTTAATGTTGCTGATACCGTACTGTCCGTTTATTTCAATATCTTTTGTAGCCTCTGCAGAAAACCCATCAAGAATTGTTCCATTAATGGTCAGGTAGCCATCAAATTTGATATTGCCGGTGGAAATACCGATATCGCCTTTTATCTCTAGATGGTTAGAAACAGCGATTTTGTTGTCAGCATAATTTACAGCACCGCTGAGGCGCGAATATAGGACTGTTTTACCGGGGGAGACAACTTCTTTTACGGTGTTTCTGTCATATTGGAGGGGGACATTCTTGCCTCTGGCAGGTTGTATGACTTCTCCCTTAACAGTTTTACCGGGCGTGCCCTCGGTTGGGTCAATACGTTCGCCAAGCCAGTCTCCTGGATTAACTCTATTTATGAGCTTCAAGTCATAGAAGTCTACTTTGCCGTCAACTCTTATTTCAGGCTTTGATTCCATTAATTCATACATTGTAACGATTGCATCCGAACCGTCTATGGCCTTAGTGCCCCTTGCGATAATGTAGGGCTTCCCGGGCTCTATTTTTTCACGGAATATGTTCAGGTTAATTCCATGGACAATTTCCTTATTAGAGAGCAAAGTTACGGTTTCCTGTACGAGCATATCTCTTGAATCCTCTTTGAGATCCGAAAGGGGGAGATTAAACGTTATTGTGGCTGTGAGCCCATCCGGTGAAATCTCAAGCTGTAGTCTTTCCTTTAACCTGCCTATTATTTGAGGCTGCACAGGCGCGTTGGAAATGGAGTTGCGGAGCACGTTTACATTAGTTAGGGTTATTTCAGGGTGTTGTGCGAGTATCTGTGAAAATTGGTTAATACCAAATCCTTTTTTAAATGTTTCCAGGTAAATATCATTATTTTCGCCGGTGATGCGAAGATACTCATCGTTATAAATAACAATGACACTCATAGTTGTGCTCCTTTCCATCCTTTTGTATGCATGCTCCTACTATTTTTATCGGCAGAACTGTGCAAATAACAATATATATTTGTCGGACAATGTCGCATTTTTTCTTAGCTAAGGTTTTTGCGATGCAGCATTATGTAATTCCCCAGCTGTTTATTGCTAATTATTTACTGAATTCTTTGCCATAACGAAAGGAAATAATAATACACTATGGAGATGATGAAACTGAATTTACGTGTAAAAACAGCATTTAGACTATTAGTCCTGATTATGGTATTAGTATTAACGATTCAAGCTGCTTATGCAGATGGCAATCAAGAATTAAAGCCACCTACTATTAATGCACAAGCCGCAATAGTTGTTGAAGAGTCAACCGGACGTGTTTTATTTGAGAAGAACGCAGCACAAAAACGTTCCATAGCAAGCACGACGAAGATCATGACCGCTATTGTTGCTTTGGAAAATGCTGATATCGATGAAGAAATTGTCATAAGCAAAAGGGCAGCTGGCATCGGCGGTTCTGTTATTGGCTTGCAGACGGGACAGAAATTCACTTTAAAGGAAATGCTTTTTGCCCTGTTGATGGTTTCCGCCAATGATGCGGCAATTGCCATTGCTGAGCATATTGGAGGGACAGTCGAGGATTTTTCGAAGATGATGAATAGAAAGGCTGTGTCTTTAGGAATGGATAATTCCCATTTTGTCAGTCCCCATGGGCTGGACAGGGAAAATCAGTATTCCACGGCCTACGATTTGGCTGTAATCACGATAGAAGCACTAAAGAACCCATTATTCGCCGAAATCGTTTCTACGAAAAGCTCATATATTCCGGGACACAGTCTGTACAATACTAATGAATTGCTTGGGAGCTGCCCGGGCGTTGATGGTGTAAAAACCGGCTATACCGGAAAAGCAGGCAGATGTCTTGTAACAACAGTAAAAAGAGGTGATATGCGCCTGGTTTCGGTAGTTCTCGGTTCGCCGACAAGAACGGCAAGAGCAAATGCCAGCAGGGATCTGATAAATTACTGTTTTAACAGCTACAGTATGGAAGAGCTGTTGAAGGCAGGGGATCTTTATGCCCAGGTGCCCGTATACAGAGGGGTCGAGGGCCATGTTAGCCTAATAGCGGATGAAAGTGTTATTCTGCCATTGAGTAAGGCTGAGCTGGAGATTCTAAAGATGAACAAGAGGATACCGGAGGTATTGAATGCACCTGTTTACGCGGGCACAGACACCGGCTATATTGAATACGAGGTAAATGGGAAGGTCTTGGCAGGGAGCATACTGAAGATATCGAAAGATATAAGGAAAAAAACAATGCTGGATTATCTGAAGGACGTGCTGGACTCCTGGGGAAAGGTCATGAGGGAGGGCATTTTTGCTTATCAATTGTTATATGGCAGCAACAGCCATTTTCACACATTCCACACTGTATTACACGGCTAAATGGAATAAATAGATTAACATAATAAACATATATATAAAGAAGGAGAGTTATGGCTCTATGATCAGGGCAAAATCATGAAGCAAGATAATGGAAACCAGAGTTATGTCCGTATAATGGTGTAAATTAGAGAAATAAAAAAAAGAGAACATGTC
>CAYOKA010000030.1:0-20830 GCA_964404395.1 uncultured Oscillospiraceae bacterium
TTGATATGGAATAATACCCTAACGATAGCACACCACCACAATAATAAATAAGGAGGTATAGTTATGGCAAGGTTAGTTACTCTATTTACAGGACAATGGGCAGACCTTGAATTTGAAGAAATATGCAAACAGGCACAGCAGATGGGATTTGATGGGCTTGAAATAGCATGTTGGGGAGATCATATGAATGCTAGGAAGGCAGCAACCGATTCTTCATATGTCGAGGACAGAAAAGCTATCTTGGAAAAATACGGCCTAAAATGCTACGCAATTGGCAACCATCTTGCGGGGCAATGTGTCGGAGACCTTTACGACAAACGCCTCGACAATTTTGCGCCGGCGCAATACAAAGGGAAACCCGAGGAAATACGCAAATGGGCTATTGAGGAAATGAAATATACTGCCGGAGCAGCAAAAGCCATGGGCTGCCCTGTAGTGACAGGCTTTATGGGTTCCCCTATATGGAAATTTTGGTATTCGTTCCCGCAAACTCCGCCGGAAATGATAGAAGAAGGTTATGATGAAATAGTGGAGCTGTGGAATCCAATTTTTGATGAGTTTAAAGCCTGCGGAGTAAAGTTCGCTCTTGAAGTGCATCCCACAGAGATAGCCTTTGATTTCTATACTTCACAAAAGCTCTTTAGAGACAAATTCAAAGATAATGATACCTTAGGCATTAATTTTGATCCAAGCCATCTCATATGGCAGGGTATACAGCCCCACTTGTTTATAAGAGAGTTTTGCGATAAGATATATCACGTACACATAAAGGATACTCTTGTGAATCTCGAAGGTACTGAGGGTATACTTGGCTCGTTTTTGGAATTCGGTGATCTGCGCAGAGGCTGGAATTTTGTTTCACCGGGCCATGGCAGTGTAGATTTCGAGTTGATCATACGTGAATTAAACGCGATCAATTACAAAGGTCCTCTTTCTGTTGAATGGGAAGACAGCGCCATGGATAGAGTTTTCGGTGCAACTGAATCATGCGAAATGGTTAGAAGGATAGATTTCGCTCCTTCCAATGTAGCCTTTGATGATGCACTAAAAAGATAGTATAAACCTAATGCGGCTATTCAGGCCGAGAAGCATGCACCTGGATAGCCGCAAGGCTTTTGAGGTGTAACCTCTGCCCATGGGAGGTGCTTAGGTGTTTCAACTATATATAGTAGATGATGAAGAACTTATTTTAAAGGACTTGAAAAATAATATACTGTGGATAGAAAATGGTTTTGAAATCATAGGCACAAACACAAACCCTCTAAAAGCGATGGAAGATATTTTTGTGCTTCATCCCCACGTCATACTTACTGATATTAAAATGCCGGTAATTAATGGCCTCCAGCTTATTGAAAAAGTGAGAGAAAGACTTCCTGATATGGAATTTGTTATTATGAGTGCATATAGCGATTTTGAGCTGGTGCGAAGTTCCTTTAAGCTAAATATTTCAGATTATTTGCTAAAGCCTGTATCTAATGAAGACTGTCAAGAAGTGTTTCAGCATGTATGGGAAAAGCTGCATGAAAAAAACAAACCCCTATATAGTAATTATAGTTATGATAGAAGCAATAAAAAATTCAATGCTATTCTTGACCATATAGAGAAAAACATAAGCCAGAAGCATACTTTGGCCACGATCAGCGACCAGTTTTATCTAAGCCCCAACACCGTCTGTCTGTATTTTAACAAGTATCTGAACACAACCTTTGTTAATTACCTAACGGATATTCGAATGTATAGGGCAAAGCAATTACTTACTACTGACTTGCCAATTAAAGAAATCGCATCCCTATGCGGTTATAGCGATTATTTTTACTTTTGTAAGGTGTTCCAAAAATATTACGATGCTACTCCAACCCAGCTAAGAAAAAAAGAGGGTAGCCATGAACAGTAAAAAAGCATCCAGTCTTAGGAATAACTTCCTTATTATGCTTTTAGGCTTTACGATGATGATTCTCGTAGTTTTCCTGTCCTATCATTCTCTGGTGACCTCATATGCCAACAGAAATGCCTCCGAGAATCTGTCCTACATTCTTCAACAATTATATAAGAATATAGACAAATATTTCGTTGATGCAGATAGAATGGCGTTCTCACTGGCATCCGAGAATGTGATACAGGATTTTCTACAAGAAGGCTCCCCTGAGCGATACGCTCTGGGTGATAAAACAAGTGATTCAGTAAACGCGATTACCTTTAACCCGGATTATACCATCTCCACAATCATATACGATAATGAAGGTTCATTCTACCGTTACAATATTGGCTTTAGTAATGATACCTGCCACCAGATTTTTCAAAAAATGAGTGATAAGCAGCTTAATACCCAAAGTGTTATTACTGTCGGCAATGCATCCTATTATGCAACCCATCAGGATGTGTATAGAATCTCAGGCACAAAGGGTGTTAAGCTTGGCACCATCTTACTGCTTGGTAATCTCGCTACCGTGGATGATATGATAAGTGAATATGATAGCATCTCCGGGCTAAACATTGTTCTTTGGAACGATGATGAATTGGTTTTATCCAACCGGGGGCTGGATCCATCCATACTCAAGGAAAATATGGCGGAAAACGTTCTAATATCATCCAGAAGCTTCCCTTCAAATGATTTCACATTAGTCGTTTATATGGAAAACGAGATTGTATTCCCCTATAATTCAATTTTCATTACCGGAATTATCATTGTACTAATTTGTACTCTTCTTTTCTTCTTATTATTTCTTTTCCTTGCCAACCGGTTGATTATTAGCCCAATTACCAAGCTTATCGTCAATATGCAGCAACTTAAGGCAACTTCTCCCGAAAGCCGTCTGCCTGATACCAATAGTACCATAATCAATATGATGGTTTATGATATAAACGCGCTGCTGGATCGTACTGAAGCGTACAGACAGCATTCCTTTAAAATACAGGAAAAAAACTATGAGCTGGAGCTTAAAAAGCGAAAAATGGAGCTGCATTATTTCCGCAAGAGCATCAATTCTCACTTAATATTTAATACACTTTCAACCATAAAGGTGCTGCTGCACCAGGCTGAACAGGATACTCTGGCGAAAGGCATCGAATGCCTGGCTATTCTTATTAGATACACACACCGCCAAGAGGAGTTCATTAACTTTTTTGATGAGCTGAGGATAATCGAAAAATACGTTTATATTATGAATATTCAAAATAAGAAGTTGCATGTAAACTATGAAGTACATGATTCCCTGCTCTCTTTTCTTATCCTCAAGCAGCTACTCCAGCCGATAGTGGAGAATGCATTTGTCCACGGGTTTAAGGATAAAGACACCGATTGTCGCGTCGAAATAAAGGCTACGAAAGAATCTGAACAAATGCGAATTACTATTAAAGACAACGGGAGCGGCATATCGCCGGAGGAATTGAAACAGATAGAGCTAAACCTTGCTATCCATGAAGATAGCAGCGATTATGACACCGAGGGTATTGCTCTGACTAATATAAACCGAAGGATTAAGCTGCACTTTGGTGACGACTATGGCCTTTCCATTAAAAGTGAGGTCGGAATCGGCACCACTGTCTCTATTACCTTTCCACTTATCAAGGATAAAAAATTCGATTAAGTTTCTTCATAATCCCTTAACGGGCCTCCTAATCAAAACTAAGTTAATAGGGCATTTTGCCATGTAACATGTTTTGAGTTCCGCAGCACAATATATTGCGGGCATAATAATGAGGATCCTTGGAAATCAAGAATCCTCATTATTTACTCTGCTACATCAATTGCTAGAAATATACTACACTCCCTGATTTGTTTGCTTCATACTTCGCTAGAAATATACTGCATTCCCTGATTTAGCTGCTACATTAATTGCTAGAAATATACTGCTTTCCCTGATTTAGCCGATTCATATATTCCTTCAAGGATCTGAGTGACGCTCAGAGCCTGTTCAGGCTTCACAACAAGATCTCCCTTTCCTTCCAATGCGTTAAGCCAAACTTCGCATTCCAAATCAGCGCCGGGATAGGAAAAAATAAGATCTGCAGACTTTTCAGCATCCTCTTCCACA
Organism: uncultured Oscillospiraceae bacterium; assembly: GCA_964404395.1. Taxonomy (GTDB): domain Bacteria; phylum Bacillota; class Clostridia; order Acetivibrionales; family DTU013; genus JAAYBT01. The sequence goes on from CAYOKA010000030.1 coordinate 4,035, forward strand.
TTAAGCTCAATTACTGCCTGTTTGCCGCTAGTGATCTTGTTAATCAGCAGCTGTCTGTCCGTACCTGTATCACCCTTATAATTCATACTCGATCCTGCTTTTGTACCATAAAGAGTATTCATTGCCTGCCTCTGATCAAGAGTATTGAGAGCCCAGGATGTTTCCAGATAAACAGTAGCTCCGTTTTCAAATTTGATAAACCCGAAGGCACCATCTTCTACTTCAAAGGTATCGGGATCCCAGTGCTCTTCTGTTCCCTGTTCGTCCCCTCGCAGTGTAGTACCAAGTTTGTTGTAGGTGGAACCAAGGACAGATACAGGTTTGTAGTTATCCATCATCCAGAGAGTTATATCAAGTGAATGAGTGCCAATATCAATAAGAGAACCTCCACCTTGTTCCTTCTTGTTTGAAAACACACCCCAGTTAGGTATTCCCCGCCTTCGGAGCGCATGAGCCTTTGCATAATAAATCTCGCCCAGTTCCCCCTCATCAATTAGCTTTTTGAGTGTCTGAGTGTCAACACGGAAACGATTTTGATAACCTATTGTCAGGAGCTTGCCATATTTTTTCGCAGCCTCGACCATCTTCCTGGCATCCTCTGTTGTTATAGCCATTGGCTTTTCGCACATGACATGCTTTCCGTTTTCCAACGCTGCTACTGTTATCTCGCAGTGGGAGCGATTAGGGGTACACACATGAATTGCATCAATTTCAGTATCCTTTACACATTCAACATAATTCGTATATACTCTTGTATCAGGTGTCCCATAGCTTGTAGCTGCTCTCTTTGCCTTCTCAATATCCAGATCGCAAAAAGCTGCTATTTCAACCCTATCCAGATGATTTGCCAGATTTGGTAAATGTTTTGTATTTGCAATATTGCCACAGCCTACGATCCCTATCCTTATCTTACCCATCGTATAATTACCCTCCCTTGAATGTTTGATTTTTGTAATGTTGTTCATTACATTATTCTCTAAATATTCATTGCCTTTTCAATGAGCTCCTGCTCTATTTCGGAATCAATTATTCTCATATTGAGACCAATTCTTAATGGATCCTTTGTCCCGACAAGTACAGATGTTATCCCCTTTGTCTGATATAAAAAATGGAATGCCAGCCTTGTAAGCCTATTGTAATCATTACCTGTCAGGCGGAGCAATTTTTTCATCTTTTCTTTCTGGGGGAAATCGGCACCCATCATATCAGCCGCTTTTGATGTCAACAGCCCTTTTGCAAGACCGGTTCTGGCAAAAACGCCAATTCCTCTTTCTCTGCAAAGCTCTATATTCTCTTCATTTTCACGATCAAGCAGATTGTAGTCCATCTGCATTACCTCAAAATCTCCGCTAAGAATGCATTTCCTCGCTAGGTCTCCGTTGGCCGATGCACCCAGTAATCGGACCTTGCCTTCCTTTCTTGTATCATTAAGCGCCTGCAGCGTTTCTCCTTTATCGATGACCTTCATCGATTCGTAATAATCTCGGCTAAAATGAATAAACATGATATCAATGAAATCGGTATTTAAAAGTCGCAAGCTGTTGTCAATGGATTCCCTAATTGCTCCATAAGAAAAATCATAATAGGTTCCTGGTTCATTGTTGTGTTCTCCACACTTTGTAGACAGAATATATTCCTTGCGGCGATGGGAAATGAATTTTCCAATTCTCTCCTCACTTTTATGATAAGCGCTTGCAGTATCGATCAGATTTATCCCCGCATCAAGAACTGCATCTAAAACTACGCCGGCCGTTTTTTCTGAAGGGCAACGACGTTTGTCCTGATCCCCTATCCCCCAGTCCCTTCCGATTTCTAACGCACCAAACCCCAAAAAGCTTACCGAATGATTTGTTTTTGGAATATATCTTTTTTCCAATCCACGTGACAAAGCAAGCCTCCTAAAAACCAGTCTAAAGGTATCCTCCATTCACTGTCGTACTATTTCGCAGTATACCCTCCATCTACAGGTATGTTAGTACCAGTGATAAAAGCTGAAGCATCTGACGCCAAAAATATCACAGCTCCCATAAGATCTGTAGCCCTTATCATCTTGTGTAAAAAAGTCTTTTCCTTATAGTTTTTTGCAAAGCTCTCAGGCGTATTCTCTGTCTCTAGCCCTGAAGGACTTATGCAATTACATCGAACATTCCCGGGGCCATAGTAGCTGGCAACAAATCTTGTGAAATTAAGCATCCCTGCCTTATGGTAATAGTAGTCGGGAATGTATCCCGATATATCCGTACCCTCGTACAAGGCCCTGTCCGGGCCAAACATACCGTTCACTGATCCAATATTGATAATAGAGCCCTGTCCTCTTTCAGCCATCGAATTTCCAAAGGCTCTTGTTATAGTGAACAATCCTGTCCCATTGATTCTTATGCTTTCGGAAAATTTAGAAGCATCGTCTTGCCATCCACTCATCATCTTAATATTGGCGTTATTGACAAGGATGTCGATTCTTCCTTCCATCTCAATTATTCTGCTTTTTAAATCGATTATTGATCTTTCATCTCCAAGGTCAAATTGCAGAGCACTCACATCGAAGCCTTCATCCCTCAGCGTTTTAGCTACAGCTTCCAGTTTTTCAAAATCTCTGGACGCAATGTAGGTTTTTGCGCCCGCTCCTGCAAGTGCAGCGGCGATGTATCTTCCGAATTGGCCGGCTCCACCGGTAACCAATGCCACTCTACCCTTTAGGGAAAAGATATCAAGTACGCTCAACTCATTCACCTCTGATCGTTACTGTATTGTCAAGAAAATTTTTACTTAAGGCTTTTGCCCTATCTGTATTTTTATATACAGAGCTTCCTTGCCTCTTTTAAGCTTTCAGAAATTTCCTTAGTCGGCCTGTATTCCAATCCAAAATACCCATCATAGCTTGTGGCGCCGACGGCCTTAAATATTTCACTGTAATTAATCTCACCAGTATTAATCTCATGCCTGTCCGGAATGCCTGCGGCATGTAAGTGTCCGATTTTCTCTATATTCCAGGTAATAGTACTAATTAGGTTCCCTTCTGTAATCTGCTGATGGTATACATCGTAAAGCAATTTAATACTAGGGCTACCTACTTCATCAATTATCCTGAAACCTTCGTCTGATCTGGATAGATAATTCCCGCAATTGGTGACCTGATTTAGTGGTTCTAAAACACCCATTATACCGGTTGGCTCGAGCAGGGTCGCACAAGCCTTAAGCCCTTCTACGACACTAATGTGTTGTTCCTCTCTTGAAACACCCTTCAACTCTTTTCCTGACATTAGCGTTAATCTCCTGCAATCCAGCTGCTCTGCTATTTGAATTGCATCTTCCAGCACCTTCAGATATGCCCCCCTTGCCGACGGATCGACAAGGCTGCCTCTGACAGGAATAAAAAGAGCTATATCAAGGCCAAGCTCATTCTTGGCCTTGATAATGGGGCGGATATCCTGATTCTTATCTAGTACAAAAAACTCGACAGCATCAAATCCAGCATCCTTTACAACATTCATTCCCTCGACTAAGGCGGGGATATCCGCTCCATAATACATAATTCCCAAACATACACAATATTTCATAGAACTATTGCATGACCGCTCGTTTGCTAATCATACGCTCCTTAAGTAAATAATTTGCTTATTAAAGCTCTAGTTTTTTCCCATGGGAAGCCATATACTCTTCTACAACCTCTATACCTTCAACAAATACTGTTCCGGCATCATCCTTGTCATTTACACCGGCATAAAAGAAGACAACTTCTCCTATTTCGTCACTGTTCAGGTTCATTCCCACATGGATTTCATTTGGTGCCACAAAGCCCACCGTTCCTGGGAAGCATTCCGTCTCGCTGTATTCCTTATGATCGAGAGTTTCAGAATAGTGCATAGAATGTCCATTGATTACAAACCACATTACTTCACAGTTTTCATGGATATGAGCTTGATTTCTTGCTCCGGGATAGTGTGTCGTGTGTCCCATCACGATATTCTTTGAACCGCATGTGTCTCCACCTACGAGCTGAATAACACCGAAACCCTTCTCAAAGTTTTTATCGGTTTCTAGCTGTCCGTGATTTATTACTTGAGATACTCCCATAGTGTCTACCTCCATGTTTTTATATTAATTCCTCAGATTTCTGCTTATTCAAAATCAATGGATTTATCTGTTTCAGCCGACTTGCGTACGGCTTCCATTAACGACAGCACTCTTCTAGCCTCTTCCGGCTTAACCAAAATGTCTTCCTTGCCTGCACGAGCGCGCATATAGTTTTCAAAAAACATAATATGCTCCGTTTTTGCTACCGGTAGCTCCTCTGTTACTAAGACTCCCGGAGGAACGGTTCCAAAAGACCTGGTCGGTCCAGATTTTGTCATAGTCAGTTTTTCAGGAACACTTTCCAATAGTCTTGTAGTTCTAACAATCTTACCCTCAGGTTCAAAACCATCACTGTAAGCAGACCCCTTGTTTCCTCCCATAAACCAGTGGTGCTCGTACCATTTATGCTCATCCTTCAAGAAGTAGGTTCCCAGTTCAATTTCTCCGACAATACCATTCTCAAACTTCAATATAATTTTGAAATAATCATCTACCTCAAAATTAATGACATTTCTCAAGTCTGCAAACACAGTTTTCACCTTTGAATCAACCATGAAGAGCATCTGATCAATCAGATGAACGCCCCAGTCATACAGCATGCCGCCGCCTTCCTTTATATACACATGCCAATCATGCATATTGCCGTTTAGTCCATATAGACCGCTCTGTATGGTAAAGACATCACCGAGAAGCTTTCTGTCGAAAATATCCTTCATTGTTCTGAAATCCTTGTCAAAACGACGCTGCTGATGCACGGTAAACAGAACCTTGTTCTTTTCGACCTCAACCATCATCTCATCAAACTCTTTCACATTCATAGCAACCGGCTTTTCGCAGATAATGTTTTTTCCAGCACGTGCTGCCTTAATAACCATTTCCTTGTGAAGCGTGTTGGGAACAACGATGACAATTGTATCAATTTCCTTTATCGCAAATACATCATCTGCATTTGTGAATTTTTGAACACCTTTGGTAATTGCATCATCCATTCTTGAGGGTATAATATCACAAATAGCCACAACCTCAGCATTATCAACCTTATTTGTAATCATTTCCTCATGGGTATGCCCCATAAATCCAAAACCAATTATACCAAACTTAATTTTTTCCATTTACTACACTCCTCTCTTTTACTTTAGCAATTTTCGCCTACTTCTAGCTTTTTGTATTTGTTCATCAATATATTGAAAATTTTCCTGATCAAAATATACGGTCTTACCAGTCTGCGCCGACTTGTAAACACCATCTATGATTATAGACACGGCAAGTGCCTCATATGGCGATACTAGTGGCTCAGTATCCTCAATAAGGGACTTCACCCAGTTCTTTGCTTCGTATTCTCCCTGAAATTTGGGAGACCACTTGGTCGAATCTGCATTTGGCACATCCGGCTTAATACTTACAACTTCCCCATCCGCTACCTTTGTTACCCTTACTTCTTTATCCAGGAGATCCACCCCAGCTTTTGTACCGCAAAGGTTTGCAAGATGTGGGGCATCTGCCGGTGCATTAAGCAACCAGGCTGACTCCAAGCTCACAGCTGCGCCATTATGCATCTTGATGTGAGCACATCCTGCTTCTTCAACCATAAACTCTGCAGGATCCCAAGGGCCATTTGCATTTCCCTCTGGTCTGTCTTTTAGCTTACGGAATGTACTCCCGCTAACACTAACAGGTCTATAGTTATTCATAAGCCATAGCGTAAGGTCAAGGCAATGTGAACCTGTGTCAATCAATGCGCCTCCACCTTGTGCTTCCATGCTCAGATATGAGCCATAGGTAGTAACACCTGCACGTCTAATGCTTTGTGCCTTGGCATAGTATATATCCCCAAGTTCATCTTTTTCGCACATGTCATGTATAAAAAGTGTTTCTGTGCGAAATCTCCATTGATATCCAATAGTAAACTTTCGGTCTGTTTTTTTCCATGCATCAATCATTTTCTGTGCATCTTCAGCATTTGCCGCCATCGGCTTTTCACACAAAACATGTTTATTTGCTTTGAATGCAGCTATTGTTATTTCGCAATGAGCCCTATTAGGCACAAGCACATGTACTACATCAATATCTTCATCCTTTAGCAGTTCCCTATAGTCCGTATAAACTTTTGCCGTTGAACTCCCGTATTCCTTTGCAGCCTTTTCTGCCTTTTCTTTCTTTATATCGCAGAAGGCTACCAACTCCGCTTCAGGCTGCCTTTTCAGCCATGGCATGTGCTTGTTATTTGCAATAACACCACATCCGATAATTCCAAATTTAACCGTCTCCCTCATAGGAGTTATCTCCTTTCACGCATTGTTACTTATACGAGGAGCCGGATAAACGACCCCTCGCATAAATCATTCTGCATGTATTTCTTTTGTCCATACACATTCTGTCCATCAAGTATGTGGTTTTTCTAATTACTTCATCATGCTGTCATAGGTTTTCTGTGCAATCGTCATAAATTCATCAAGTCCTATAGCGTCATATTCCTTCAAGTATTTATTCCAATCATCGTCCTTATTCGGGTCAAGCTCTCCAACTGCAAACCGTGCAATGGTCTGTTTAACATAGTCATCCAGGGTTACACTCAACTCATTTGCTCTTGCAATATCATCGCCGGAATATATCAGAATTCCAACTGTTGACTTTGGCACATAATCCAAGTATTCAATTGAAGTTATACCATTTTTCTGCTCTACCAGTGAGTATGATTCTGCAACAGCACCATCGTTATATTTGTCATTAATATACGGGTTCAGACCCCACCAGATCTTATTTTGTGGCTTACCCCAGTTGTCAACCAGTACCTTAATAGTTCCTTGATTTCCGAATCTATCAAGTTCTCCGGTCTCAGGGAATACCCAATCAACACCTTCTTCACCGTATCGGGCGCGACGAGCACCCTCATCACTTAACATTAAATCAAATATGCGGTAAACAACCTCTGGGTATTTTGACGAACTTGTAATGACTCCGGCTCCGGCAGGAATTGGAGGGTTATGTGTAGCCAAACGTACACCATCAGGACCTGCCACAGGTGTAACGCCTACATATCTTTCGCCTACTTCATCACCAGCGGCGATTACTTGGTTTAAACCAAGGGCAACAAATCCGCCACAGATGTCGTTAGGATCATTCACTATCTGCTTCAGGTTTTCCAACTGTTGAGTAAATGACAGTGTGCTAAGAAGTCCATCCTTTGTAAGGGTGTTAACATACTTCATGCCTTCACGCCATCCATCCGAGATAGGAGCATATTCCAGTTTCCCGGCATCATCTACGATTAAGCGGTTGACTTTAGGATTGTTTTCAACAAAAGATCCCAAGAGATAATTGACAGGAGCATAGAAGTAGTCTTGATCTGTGCCGACTAGAGGAATCTCGTCTGCTTTGTTATTTCCATTTGGATCCTGCTCTTTAAAAGCTTTCAGGACATTGTATAGTTCGTCTGTAGTTGTAGGTTTTTCTAAATTAAGTTTATTAAGCCAATTCTCGTTTAGCCATAATTTATTGGGGAACATACTGATTTTCCCTACAACAAGACTTGGTGCATAATAGATATTGCCGTCTGCTGAAGTCATCATCTGTTCCAATGTAATCCCATCAGAATACTCCTCAAAAACTCTCTTCATTTCAACACCATAGGTTTCAATGAGATCATTTAGAGGTATCAGCTGCCCATCAGTACCATAACGTATTACGTTACCGGTATTAAAAATACTGGACCCTGATTTTGGCAGACCCAGGTATGCATCCGGTAAATCGGTAAAGCTTGCCAAAGAAAGCTGTACCTTTTCTTCCATTGACTGCATTGGATACTGGTCAAACTCAAGCTTACATCCAGACATTTCCTCTAACCACAGGGTAAAAGTATTTGTGCTATAATCTGCGATGTTTGGTGTCTGTGGTACTACGAACTTCAGTGTTATTTCTTCTGTTGCGATTGGAAACACTCCTGCTGGGTTTACATAATCAGGAATGTCAGAATCGGTCCCGCCAGTTGTCTCTTGGCCTCCAGTTGTGACAGGAGCTGTCGCTGTTTTTTCAACATCATCCTTAGATGCAGGTGCACATGCGACTAAGCATGCTGAAAAGAGCGCTAACACAACCAGTAAAACGATCGCGCGAAACCTGTTTTCTTTGTACGTACCTTTCTTCATTGTTACTGCCTCCTTTTTACATATGTTTTTTATAACACGTAGCACAAAGACTACGATAACTAATAATACCTGCACTTGAATACCATCAGTTTCAACTACTTCATCATCCTTTGATAGATCCAATCATCACGCCTTTAACAAAATGCTTTTGTACGAAGGGATATACGCACCACACGGGAACACATGCTACCATAATAAGTGCATACTTAATTACTTCCCCCCTGTTAAGATATTTCAAAGCTTCCGCCGATATGGCTTCATCCACCTCTGCCTTGTTTGCAAAGAGAATATCTCTCAGAATTAGTTGGAGAGGATAGAGCTTCTTGTCTGTCAAATATAGAAACGCATTGAAGAAAGCATTCCAATGAAACACTGCGTAATACAAAGCGATAACTGCCAACATTGCCTTTGACAATGGAAGTGCAATATTGGTAAAAAATTTGAATTCGGAACAACCATCTAACATAGCAGCTTCCATTAGCTCTACAGGAATCGATGTTTTAAAAAATGTGCGACAAATTACCATATTATACACATTAATCGCCGCTGGAAGTAGCAACGCAAGACGAGTATTCATGATGCCGAGATCTCTAATCAACAAGAAGTTAGGTATAAGCCCACCATTAAATACCATTGTAAAGGCAAATAACATCATAATTGCCCTGTTTCCCGGCATGTCCGAACGAGATAAAGGCCAGGCTGCAAGCACTGTTAAAACCATGTTAAGTGTTGTTCCAAACACAGTATAAAAAATAGTATTCCCATATCCTGTCAGTATATCAGGATCCTCAAGTATTGCCTTATATCCTTCCAGTGAAAAATCCACCGGCCAAAGGAATACTCTTCCCGAAGCTACCATGTCACCAGAAGAAAGCGAATTGGCGATTACGTAAATAATTGGAATTAGTACAACAATTATTGCAAAAAGCATAATTACATTAGTAATATTATAGAATATCTTATCACCCAATGGAGTCATTTTTCTGACGTTTCTTTTTCTTGATTTGGCTAATAAGAGTGCATTTTTACCCATAACTTTGATTTCTCCCTTTCTCAAAATAGACCAAACCCGCTTACTTTTTTGCCAATCTTATCCGCAAACAATATTAGTGACATATTGACTACTGAATTAACCAATCCTATTGCTGTAGCGTAACTGTAGTCAGTAAAACCTGTCAGCCCAACCTTATAGGTGTAGGTTGAAATAATCTCACTGGTAGAAATATTTAAAGCATTTTGCATTAAGAAAGCTTTCTCAAACCCTAACGTCATTACCTTGCCCATGTTCAGAATAAATAGAATTACTATCGTGGGAACAATAGCAGGAAAATCAATATACCTGATTCTTTGGAGCCGGGAAGCCCCACACACAATTGCTGCCTCATGCTGCTCGGTATCAACCCTCGATAATGCAGCCATATACATAATGGATGCCCATCCTGCATGTTGCCATATATCCGACCAAACATACAGGTGTGGAAACGCAGCTGAAGAAGCAAAAACATCGGGAATTGTTTGCCCAAAAATATTCGCTATAAAAGCAAACAGACCAACACGAGGGTTAAATAACTGGTTTAATAAGCCGACAATAACGACTGTGGAGATGAAATGAGGCATATATGTCACCATCTGCACTGTCTTTTTGTAAGCATTGTTTCTCAATGAGTTCATTGCTAATGCAAGGGCAGTTGGTACAGGCACATTAATGAGTACTAGATATAAGGAAACCACAAAGGTATTGCGGATAATCTCTACAATCTTATATGTGCTTACAAGCTTTCTAAAGTAATCCAGCCCTACCCATGTGCCTCCCCAAATCCCTTCTCTGGGAGAGAACTTCTTAAACGCTATCTGGATACCCAGCATCGGGTAATAGTGAAATATAAGAAGGTAAACCACAGGTAATAGCAGCATCAGATAAAGCTGCCAATACCTTTTCACACTATACCCAATTCTCTTTCCTATAGTATCTTTTTGTAATAATGTCTGATTATTTCTTTTCATTGTATGCTCTCCCATCCATCGGTATCCATATTCCTTGAATCACATCGAAGCATCGCAATGTTTCTTCAAGGGAAAAGCATCATTCTTTGCTATAACATCAACGGGTTATATCAATTTTTTCCACATATCATAGTATTGCTTCAGGATGTCTGCGGAATCTAATGCATAGCTCAACGGCTCATATTGGAAAGCTTCGCATTCTACAGAAATATACCCCTCATAGCCGCCTTCCTTCATAACCTTTGCAAATGTTTCACAGTCAAAGGTCGGGTCTTTTCCTTCATCTGTTAATTCGTCAAAGCACTTTGCGTGCACATGGTTAATATAAGGCATCAATTCACGAAGCTTGTTAAAATCGCTCTTGCGTCCCTGATATACGTTCCTCAGCATCAACATATCGGTATTACCTGCACCCATTTTCACGCAATGATCTACTGCTTCTTCGTATGGTACATCATTGTTATAGGACTGCCTCGTATACTCGGCTACATCTACGCGGGCACCCTTTGCAACATAAAACTTTAGCATCCTTGGTGGTACTGTAGCCTGAAATGTGCTTAAATCAGGTGTGATACCAATTCTGTCAGTTTTATACTTGTCCGCTATTTCCAAATATTGATAAACCACAGGGTGATCAATTTCCTTCGGCCCATGTACTTCCAAAGAAATCTTGACATCATATTTTTCTGCATCTTCTATACTTCTCTCAAACATAGATGGAGGATATAGATCCATGGCTCTGATTACCTTCATACCCATGCGGTTCGCTATTTTGATGTCATTAAGCATCTGAGCATACTGCTCATCTTCTGTCATTTTGCGTTTCTTTAACACCATATATTCATTGTATATGTCTAGGCACACCGGCTCTACGTTATACTTGTCCATCCAACTGTGCCATTGATCAAAAAAGGCATCTGTAGGAAAAGGATAATCAGGAAGCATTGAAGGAGCAATAAGCTCAATTCCTTTATAACCGATTTCCGCTGACTTTCTTATACAATCCTCAAGTGTATACCTTCTTTCAAAATATTCCTGGTTGAAGCTATATAAGGTTAAACCTAATTTCATGATTTTTTCTCCTTTTTATGTTATTCAATTATCATTAGCTTCTTCATGTACGAAGTGTCCGGATAATTGTGATATGTTACGAACATTTCCAGCAAGGCTTCTACCTCATGAACTCCCTTTTTCAAGCCTCCCGGTCTATTTACCGTTACAAAACCGATTTTGTTCAAATACCAATACTCAAAGGCCTGCTCTTCGCCAATATCGTCAAGCTTATATTTGTTTTCTGAACCTTCAACCTGGAAAATGATATCCTCGCGTGGAATCACTTCGCCATCTATTCTAAGTTCAATGCGCCTTATCAGCGTAATTGCAAAGGAGCGGTACCAATTCAGGCGTAGACCAAGGCTAAATCCCGATATTTCCCCGTCTGTTTCCACGTTTTTTAGCGAACCCTCGCAAATCAAATATGGCTCGAAACACGATCTAGCACGATTGACCTCTTTTTTTATCTTGTCCGGGTCGTCAATAATATAGGTGTATTCACCTTCGAATTCAATGCTTTGTCTGCTTTCATACTCTTTGGATGCTTCAATAATATACGACTTATCCATTATAACCTCCATTTAGTAAGTTTTGATAATATTACTTATTCCACTATTCTTGTCCCGGTACATTCCAGACTATTGCAGTCCTCATTTTCCGGATTTGCATAAGCCATAATCAATTCTGCGGGCTCGGTTTCACTCAAGTTTATCTCCTGGTGAGCATCCCCAGGACTTACATATCCTGCAGCGCCCTTCCCACATTCTGTTTCAGTAACAACCTTATCCTCGCCAACAACCAGGATCTGCTTTATATGGCCTTTCACAAGGTACCAGGCTAACTCTGCGTTATCATGGCAACGCAAGGGGCTGCTGCTTTTTGGCGGAATCACTACGTAAGTTCCAAGCAACTTAGTTGTCGAGCATGTTTCTTTTGAAACCATGTCCTCAGAAATGATTCCTTTAAAGGTTTTGTCATCCTTAACCGTAGTATTCCGGTCTATTACCATGGTTCTTTTCATATGGCTGTTCTCCTTATATAATATATTTTTTTAGGTTTTTAAGGATACCTACAAACCTTAGAAACTCACAATTATCGGGTGTTACCGGATAGTAACTTGATGGATATATATACTGTCCTATAATTAAGAAATTTATTAAGATTAAGTTTAATTATATAATTGTTTCATGAAACTTAATATGGAATATCGATGATATTCTTTGTACTATCTCACAAGCCTTTCATATTTTAATCTGCTTCCACTTTCCACCTTTGAACCTCAAATATAGAATTATGGCTCGTATATTCTGATCAAAAGCTCCGGCTATGCAGATTGCACTTACCCCAAAATTCAGTTTTTTGATAAGTATTACTATAATTGGCATTCTCACACATATAATGCCGATAAGAGCAGAAAAAAGTGGCCATTTTGTGTCGCCAATCCCCCTTAAGCCCGAGGCAAATACATGCTGTGTATTCTGTCCGGGAATCATCAAAATAGATAGCTTTAAGAGAAAGACAACCTGGATAATAACCTCTGCATCGGACGTAAAGATGTGAGCAATTGGACGTCCTGCAAAGAAAAACAATACACACATCACCGCTGCCACCATCAAGGATATCCTGTGAATCTCCTTGCAATATGCCTGCGTCAGCTTTGGCTTGCCAGCACCAAGAGTCCTCCCCAGAAAAGAAGTTGAAGCCATGCTAAGCGCTCTGCTCAGATTTTCCGACAGGCTCATGATGCTATCGAATACCTGTGATGTGGCAAAGGCTACGGTACCCAAATCAGCAATGGTCATGGTAATAACCATAAATCCAACCCTCATCAAAAACTGCTCCAGTGCCGATGCAGAACCGATGCGCACAATCCTTTTCAGTATACCAAAATCCAGTCTAAAGCTGTCCCTTATGGATAATGCGATCGGAAGGTCTGACTTAAAAATGGAATGGACCGCAAGTACGCAAGCTGTGACCTTGGCAAGCGTTGCTGCAATCGCCGCCCCCTCTAAACCCATGGCTGGTACAATTCCTACGCCATAAATTAAAACGGCCCCTACGGCGACATTCACAATATTAGCTACAATATTGTATTTCATTGGAATTTTAGTTTCTCCTGCACCACGGTATAAGGACGTAACGGCAATTGGGATAGATTGAAATAGTATTCCGATAGCCATGTATTTCATATACATATTTGCATAATAAACTGTATCTTCCTGTGCCCCTATTGTTACAACAATCCAATTGGAAAATATAAAACAGAATAAGCTCATCAGCAGCCCGAAAATCAACGAAATGCTTAGACTTTGTATTGTCACAGTCTTTGCACCTTTATTATCTTTAGCACCGATAAATCTCGTAACCAAGGCTGTAGAGCCGACGTTAAATGCCAGAAATACCGAAGTAGCAATCAATACCGGCTGGTTTGTTAGGCCTACTGCACTTATGGCATATGCGCCCAGGTGGCCAACCATAGCCATATTTATGATCGAAATCAGGGATGTCAGCATTAATTCGGCCGCACAGGGGAATACAAAAGCAAGAATATTTTTCCGAAGCTGTGTCCTTGATATGTCGTTGGAAAGCAAATTTTCTCCACGCTGTTCTATCTTGCTCTTGTTCAGTTCACGCACCTTGTTCTCAGTCCTTTTCAGCCTTTACAATATTTTGTCCGATTTTTTAGCCCAAAGCTGATACCCATCATGAATATGTAATGCGTTACTATCATTCATTTACATATGTAATACTCTACGTTTACATCTTAATTACACATATGATTATAGCACAAAAAAGGGAGTTGGCAATAAGCGGGGTTCCTTTTCTTAAAAATTGCTCTTTACATCTTAGGCCTTTTGGCTTATAATAATACGAACATGTGTTCGGTGCTGATTGTTGGTCTAGTTTGGAATGAGGTGAATTAGTAATGTCAAAAGTTTTCGTAGAGGTAATCGCAAAATTTACAAAAGACGGGGGCAAAATCCCTCTGAGAATAAAGTGGCAGGACGGAAGAACCTTCGATATCGATAAGGTAACTGACGTAAGACGCGCAGCTTCACTTAAAGCCGGCGGTCAAGGCATAAGATACCGATGCCGTATCAACGGCAGGGAAACCTATTTATGGCTGGAGGAGGATAAATGGTTCGTTAATAGCAGGGTATGACGAGCGCACCGCTGTTGTGAATTGCATTAAGCTTACATCATAAAAGCATTTGCAAAGCTTATTAGTTGGGAAGCTGCCTCTTATAGTCATCATTGGAAAGCTGATCCATATCATCAACAATCCCCTGCTTATCGACCTCGTTAGTATAGTATTCCTCATAATCGTAATAGCCGCCAAGATCCTGGGGACTATCGGATGATCCGTATTTCATTAGATCCTTTAGCTGATCCATACCCTCATGCTCGTCATCCTCCTGTTTGTTTAAGTATTTTCGGCCGAAAGGGGCATCAAGCACCTTCTCCTCATTGGCCCTCCCTTTATGCTGTCTGGCAGGCTCACGTTCTGCTTCATCCGCGCACCGAACGCACAGCCTTGCATATGGTAGTACCTCAAGCCGTTGTGTCGGTATCTGTGTTCCACAGTGGGCACATGTACCGTAGGTGCCCTTGTCAATCCTTCCGATTGCCTCTTTTATTTCCTGTAATATATTCTCTTCGTGTACCTTCAGCGCAGAATTCAACTCCAGCTGAAAAAGCTCCGTAGCCATTTCCGCCGGATGGTTGTCATAGTTGGAAAGCTCCGCAGGTGAAAATTTGTCCTGCTGTGCACTATTGTTTTCCTTCATAATTCCTAAAGTATGGTCAATCTCCCCGAGTTGTCTCTCTAGCAATTCCCTGTAATGCTCCTTTTCGCTTCTGTTCATCCCTTCTATTACCTCCCGGTATTTTTTAGATTGTTGTTAACAATGTTTACTATATCGCTTATAAACTCGCCAATAATCGGCAAATTCAGCTTTACAACACCTTGCAAAATATAAATAATCACCGCCGCAAGCAGGGTAAAACCTACAGATGCACCGAAGCCCCTTGCTAACCCTGCTATAAAGTTTACAAAAAACATTTTCTTAGGATTATCCAGATAATTGACATATTCATTCAGCTTTGCTCGTTCCATGCTCAGTGCAATCCTATCGAGCTTCTTAGCCAGTATTCTGTATTTGTCTTTCCTGTCGAGCATGGACATCCTCCACCTCTTGTTCATGTAAAGCCTATACTTAATATATCCATGTTTATCTTCTAATATTTTGTGTTGCATAAAGAGCTGCAAACAAAAAAGGCCGGATACTATATAATATAGTATCTAACCTTTTGCATTTTATCCCTATCAGATTATCTTATGAGGCTATACCAGCTTTGCCAGCACTTCCTTTATGAGGGTTTCGTTGTCAACCATGCAGTAAATCACCTCTCCGATGCCCCTGGGAAGCACAAAGTTCAATTTATCATCCTTTACCTTTTTATCACTGAACATCCTGGAAAAGATTTTTTCTTCATCCATGCCCAGTGCCTTTACAGGAAGGCCTGCTTTCTCTAAGGTTGTTTCAATCCTGCCCACTGTATCATCATCCGCCATCCCCAGCTTATTAGCAAGCTTGTATGCACCCACCATTCCAATGGATACACATTCGCCATGCAGCATGGTGAAGTTTGATACGCATTCAATGGCATGACCTATGGTATGGCCGAAATTCAGTATTGCCCGAAGCCCATCCTCCCGTTCGTCCTGTTCCACAACATCCCCCTTGATGGCACAGTTCATTTTTGTAATGTAAGCAAGTGTGTTCTCATCAAAGGAATAAATCTTATCAAGATTACTATCAATGTATTCATAAAATTCAGAATCCCTAATCAGTCCATGCTTAATAACCTCAGCCATGCCAGATTTCAGCTCTCGTTCGGGCAAGGTCCGCAAAGCATTTACATTTATATACACGAGGTTAGGCTGGTAAAAAGCGCCGACCATGTTCTTGCATCCTTCAAAATCAACGCCGGTCTTCCCCCCTATGCTACTATCCGCCTGAGCCATAAGGCTCGTCGGAATCTGTATAAAGGGAATCCCTCTCATGTAGGATGCCGCTGCAAAACCGGTGATATCTCCCGTAACTCCGCCTCCCAAGGCAACAAGTACAGAACTCCTGTCCGCCTTAAGCTCTATCAGCTTTCTATAGATATCCCTTACAGTATCAAGGGACTTATTCAGTTCGCCGGCCTCAATCACATGAACCGAAACCTCATCACATATACCTTCAAGCTCCCTTACACAGTCTTCGCAATAGTACTTCTCCACATTATTATCCGTGACTACCAGCACTTTACCACTGAGCCTGGCATCGGCAAAAGACTTGCCCAACGCCGAAAAATCGGTTTGAATATATATTGGATACCCTCTGTCCCCCAGATTAACGTTCAATTTAGCCATACTACGCTCCTATACCTTCGCTACAGTGAATAAAGCATTCTCACCGTTTATATTCCATTCCTTGCTGTAGCCATTGCCCCCGGACGGCAACAACTCAT
>CAYOKA010000031.1:0-17958 GCA_964404395.1 uncultured Oscillospiraceae bacterium
GCGGTATAGGGAAGGCAATAGTTGAAAAGCTCAGGGCTGAGCTTGGCAGTTCGGTTGAGATTATTGCTTTGGGCACGAATGTGCTTGCCACCTCAGCCATGCTCAAAGGCGGCGCCGATGAAGGTGCAACCGGAGAAAATGCTATAGTTTTTAACTCAGATAAGGTGCAGGTTATCGTAGGCGCCATTGGTATCGTTGCAGCTAATTCCATGCTAGGTGAGCTGACACCGGCCATGGCGAGGTCAATTGCCGAAAGCCCGGCAAAGAAGGTGCTTATACCGACGGATCGCTGCAACATTCGGATTACAGGAGTGAGAAGTGCTACGCTGCCGCAGCATATAGAAGATGCTGTCAGCTTGATTAGAGAGTGCTTGTAACAGAAGATGCTAATAGAGTTCCGTTATTTACTGCTCCTTGTCCTGCTCCAGCTCTTTGCTCAGCTTTTTAATCGCTTTCTTTTCTATGCGTGAGACATATGAGCGGGATATGCCCAGCATGCCCGCGATTTCCCGCTGTGTTTTGCTTGCACCGTTCACAAGACCGTAGCGAAGCTCCAATACCGTTTTCTCACGCTTCTTTAGTACGGATTTCATTTTATTATAAAGACGCTTTACCTGGATTTTCAGTTCTACCTCATCAATAATTGATTCTGTTTCATTACCGATAACGTCTATCAATGTAATTTCGTTACCCTCACGGTCAATTCCGATTGGGTCATGGAGAGATACCTCGTTTTGTATCTTTTTTGCAGATCTTATTTGCATCAATATTTCATTTTCAATACATCGGGCGGCATATGTAGCCAGTCTGGTACCTTTGGACTGATCGAAGGTTGAAATTGCCTTGATCAGGCCGATTGTGCCTATTGAGATCAGGTCATCACTATCGCCGCTGTATGTACCGTATTTTTTGACAATATGAGCTACAAGCCGCATATTTCGTTCGATAAGCGTATTTCTGGCTTCTTCGCTGCCTTCTTTGTATGCTGTCATAATTTTCTTCTCTTCTTCCGGTGTTAATGGTTGCGGAAATGAGCTTGAATTTGTTACATAGCCCAGCTGAAAAAATATGCTGCCAAGGACTTCATTTATTATAGTGAATAAGAAGCGCAGCAAGCCTGCCACCTCCCCAAAAAATTGGTCACCATATGAGTATATGAAGCAAAATAGCAAAAATTGTCTGTCCAATTTGTAAAATATTTTTTGTTTGCTTATTTGTTATTCCTGTGGTATACTACATTACGAAAAAATACACACACGGCTTGACGGCTGAATAAGTGCCCTTGGGTCTTTCAGATGGATGAGAGCTGTGGAGGTATAAACTTAAGGAGGTTTTTTTATATGTCAGTTATTTCAATGAAGCAGCTGCTGGAAGCAGGTGTCCATTTTGGGCATCAGACCAGGAGATGGAACCCAAAAATGGCCGAGTATATCTTTACGGAGAGAAACGGCATCTACATTATCGATTTGCAGAAAACAGTTAAGAAAATTGAAGAGGCTTATTTCTTTATTAGAGAAATTGCCATGAACGGCCAGGATGTGCTTTTCGTCGGTACGAAAAAGCAGGCTCAGGATTCCATCAAGGAAGAGGCGGAAAGATGTGGCCAGTATTATGTTAATGCAAGATGGCTGGGCGGTATGCTCACAAACTTTAATACTATTCGCAAGAGGATCGACAGGCTCAAACAGCTTGAAAACATGGAGGAGAGCGGAGTGTTTGAAGTTCTTCCCAAAAAAGAGGTTATTAAGTTGAGAGCTGAGATGGAAAAGCTGGAAAAATACCTCGGCGGCATAAAGAACATGGGCAACCTTCCGGGGGCTCTGTTTATCGTTGATCCGAGAAAAGAAAGAAATGCTATTCTTGAAGGAAGGAAGTTGGGTATTCCTATAGTAGCTATTGTAGATACTAACTGCGATCCGGACGAAGTGGATTATGTTATTCCGGGTAATGACGATGCAATCAGGGCTGTGAAGCTTATCGCTTCGAAAGTAGCCGATGCCATACTCGAAGGGCGTCAGGGAGAGCAGCTTGATGAGGAAGAGGAAGAAGTACAGGCTGTTGAAGTACAGGTAGAGGTTAAAGAGGCTGTAGCAGCTAAAAAGGTTGCTCAAGCAAAGGAAGCCGAAGTAGTTAAAGAAGCTCCGGTAGTTAAGGAAGCGACGCAAGCGAAAAAAGCTCCGGCAGTCAAGAAAGCGGCGGAAGTTAAGGAAGCTGCGGAAGTTAAGGAAGCCGTAGAAGTTAAGGAAGCCGTAGAAGTTAAAGAAGCAGCAGAAGTTAAAGAAGCTGCGGAAGTTAAGGAAGTCGCAGAAGTAACGGTAGCAGCAGCTGAAGAAACTACTGAAGCTAAGGAAGATGCAGAAGCTAAGTAAAGACTTTGTGGGAATAAACGCCATTTATGTGGCTAATAATATGATTATTATTGTTTGGAGGAGTTTGAATGATTACTGCTGATTTAGTAAAACAGTTACGTGAAAGAACCGGATCAGGCATGATGGACTGCAAAAAGGCTTTAGTTGAAACAGATGGTAATATTGAAAAGGCAATAGAGATCTTGAGGGAAAAGGGTCTGGCAGCAGCGGCAAAGAAAGCCGGCAGAATAGCTGCGGAAGGGCTTGTGGATTCATATATACACGGAAACGGCAGAATAGGTGTGCTTGTGGAAGTTAATATAGAAACTGACTTTGCTGCCGCAAACGATGAGTTTAAGCAGCTGGTCAAGGATATAGCAATGCAGATCGCTGCCGCAAAGCCTGAGTATATTGCCAAGGAGGATGTACCGGCGGATATTATCGAAAAGGAAAAGAATATCCTTAGGGGGCAGGCAAAGAATGAAGGAAAGCCTGAAAAGATTATCGAAAAGATGGTTGAAGGAAGAATTCAGAAATACTATAAAGAGGTTTGTCTTCTTGAGCAGCCCTGGATTAGGGATCCCGATAAAACAATCCAGCAGCTTGTTACCGAGAAAATTGCCACTATCGGTGAAAACATCAATGTAAGGCGATTTGCAAGGTTTGAAAGAGGCGAAGGGCTGGAAAAGAAAGAAGAAAACTTTGCTGAAGAGGTAGCAAAGCAAATTGGTGGTTAAATAAAGTGGGGGAGCATATGAAGAATATGTTCCCTTTTTAATAATGAGCTAATAATGTGTTAAGGATTTGCCCAAATTATAGAAGGAATTTATTTATTTTTGTAGAACAGTATATTAGATGGGGGTTGCACTCAATATGACACCAAAATACAAGAGAGTATTACTGAAACTCAGCGGAGAAGCACTTGCTGGAAAACAAAAAATGGGTATTGATGTTGATACACTCGGTATTATTACCGACAAAATAGGTGAAGTCTACAATCTGGGAGTGGAAATTTCTATTGTTGTAGGCGGAGGCAACTTTTGGCGGGGCAGAAGCGGCGTGGGAATGGATAGAACTACGGCCGATCATATGGGGATGCTGGCTACGGTTATTAACGCACTGGCCTTGCAGGATTCACTCGAATCCAGGGAAATACCTGTAAGGGTGCAGTCAGCCATTGAAATGAGGCAGATTGCGGAGCCTTATATTCGAAGGAGAGCAGTAAGACACCTGGAGAAGAAAAGGATCGTTATATTCGGATGTGGTCTTGGCAACCCATACTTCTCTACAGATACGGCAGCTGCGCTCAGAGCCGCAGAGATAGATGCGGACGTGATTTTGAAGGCTACTATGGTGGATGGTGTGTACGATTGTGATCCGAAGAAAAATAGTAATGCAGTTAAGTATGAAACTATCACATTTGCCGATGCTCTTGGTAAAAGGCTGGGTGTGATGGATTCCACAGCGCTATCCCTTTGCATGGATAATAACATACCCTTGATTGTTTTTGATATGAGTGATCCCGGAAATATTGTCAGGGTTGTCAAAGGTGAGAATATTGGGACGATTTTAACCTAAAAAGCAAATTGAAAAAAGCAAATTTAAGGAGGGTTTTTTATGGAGGATAATTCTTACAAGGAAATTGAAGTTAAAATGACGAAGGCTATTGATGCCTTAAAGGAAGAATTGGCCGGGCTGAGAGCCGGAAGGGCTAATCCGGCCATATTGGATAAAATAACCGTTGACTATTACGGAGTACCGACTCCCATAAACCAGCTAGGGAGTATTTCTGTTCCGGAAGCACGGGTTATTATTATCCAGCCATGGGAGATCAAGATACTCAAGGATGTGGAGAAGGCTATTCAGAAGGCGGATATAGGCATTAACCCCAATAACGATGGGAAAGTCATTCGCCTTATATTCCCTGTGCTGACTGAAGAGAGAAGAAAAGAACTGACAAAGACCGTGAAAAAGATGGGGGAAGAAGCGAAAATTGCAGTGCGCGCCGTTAGAAGAGAGGCAATTGATCAGTTTAAGGCTCAGGAGAAAAAAAGTGAAATTACAGAAGATGATTTAAGGGTTTCAGAGCAGGAAGTTCAAAAATTGACCGACAAACATGTAGATAACATCGACAAAATCGTTGAGGCTAAGGGAAAGGAAATCATGGAGGTTTAGTTTGCAGATACCTGATGTCTCAGGGCTTAGACTGAAAAAGGCATTTGAAATATTGACATGCGCAGGGTTTAAGGAGATTGTTGTAAATACAACGGCGCCTCCCAGACGCAGAGCTAGTGGTTATGATGACAACTCGAGAGTCGTCAGGCAAAAAATATCTGCGGATGATGTGATTGAACTGCTGGTATGCAACATACATATCAAATAAGCTGTGTTTTGCAGCACCAATATGTAAGGGGGACACTTCCGCAAAGAGCTGGTTCGCAGGGCGAGTAGCGGATAATGTCCCCTTTAAGGCATTTTGCGATGTAACATCACAAAAGCCTTCTTTGAAATCTAAATTTTATCAGGGCAAGCCGGGGCAGCCAGGGCGAGGAGGTGCTTTATGTGGCTTTTTGGCCGTATGAAGAAAAAATTAATATTAGAGAATCAGGAGAAAATGCCTGATCATATTGCAATCATAATGGACGGGAACGGGAGATGGGCTGAGAAAAAGGGCTATCCAAGAAGTCTGGGGCACAGGGAAGGTGCTAACAACCTTAAAAGGATTGTGGAGGATTGCAATAAAATCGGGCTCAAGTACATGACTGTCTACGCCTTTTCCACAGAGAACTGGTCAAGGCCAAAGAGTGAAGTGGATACTCTGATGTCCTTACTCAAGGAGTTTCTAAGAGACGCTGATAAGACCCTGTCCGGAAAAAACATAAGGATTAGAGTAATTGGTGAAAAGGCAGGACTGTCCGATGCAATTGTTAAAGAGATTGATAGGGTGGTTGAGAATTCGGCAAAAAATACAGGGTTGACTCTTATTATTGCGTTAAACTATGGCAGTAGAAATGAAATTGTAAATGCTGCGACAAAAATAGCTAAGGATGTTCAAAGTGGGTTGCTGAGGCTGGAAGATGTAGATGAGAAGATGTTTTCCAACTATCTTTACACATCAGGTATCCCGGATCCGGATCTGGTGATTAGGCCAAGCGGGGAAAATAGGATAAGCAATTTCCTGCTATGGCAATCATCGTATGCAGAGTTCTGGTATTCTGATATTTTATGGCCGGATTTTACCATAAAGGATCTGTTGCAGGCAATTGAAGAATATCAAAAAAGAGATAGACGATATGGAGGCTTGTGAGGATGAAGACAAGGGTAATAAGCGCGATTGTGGCAATCGTACTGTTGATTGCAATTATTTATCTGGGCAGTACGGCAATAGGCCTGGCCATACTTTTGCTGGCGCTGGGTGCAATATATGAGTTTAACAGAGCACTTGAAAAGGGCGGTGCCAAGCCTGTATACGCTGTTGGCTATCCGGCCTGCCTTCCGCTCTTATATTTGGCGTTTGAAAAGCTGCTGCCCACGGGGATCAGGGCTTACGTTGAAAGCAATCGCCTGCTTCTAGCTGCGACCTGTCTGTTTATTCTATTAGCAGCTTTGTTTTGTGTGGCTATGTTTTCAAATGGGAAATATAGCATAACTGACGTTGCTATTACGCTTTTTGGAATTGTGTACATTGTATTTCTTTTTTCCTTTGTTACAATGACAAGCAATATGGAAAATGGAGACCTATATATTTGGCTTATTTTTATTGGGGCATGCGCCACAGACACCTTTGCATTTTTTATCGGCATAACCGTTGGAAAGACGAAGATTATACCGAAAATCAGTCCCAAGAAGTCTTTGGAGGGCTGTATAGGGGGCGTTGTCGGCTGTGTGCTTGCTATGCTGGTTTTTGGAATCGTTTTTAAATCCGAGCTTGGCGTACCGCTGGTTCATTTTGCGTTTTTGGGTCTGCTTTGCGGTGTGATTTCGCAAATCGGAGACTGGTCGGCATCCTCCATAAAGAGGACGGTGGGACTAAAGGATTTCGGAAATATCATGCCCGGCCACGGCGGGGTGCTGGACAGGCTGGACAGCATACTTTTTGTGGCCCCGACCGTATATTTTTACATAAACCTATTTTTCCGGGGAGTATAAAGAATGGCAAAAAATATTGTAGTTTTGGGCTCGACCGGCTCTATCGGCTTACAGACGCTGGATGTAGCCAAGAATCTTGGGATTCGGGTAAGTGCGTTGACAGCCCGCTCAAAAATAGATCTGCTTGAAAAGCAGGCGAGGGAGTTCAAACCGAGTTTGGTGTCAATAGGCGAGGAGCGGCTTGCCCTTGAGCTTAAGAAAAGGCTTAGTGGACTTGGAATTGATGTATATTATGGTTTAGAAGGCCTGAAGGCCGCCGCTGCCATCAGTCAGGCGGATACAGTTGTCACCTCTATCGTGGGTATTGCAGGGCTGATACCGACTATGGAGGCCATTCGCCACGGGAAAAACATTGCACTGGCCAACAAGGAGACCCTTGTAACAGCGGGGGAAATTGTGATGGCTGAAGCAGCCGCTCATAATGTTTCAATATTTCCGGTAGATAGCGAGCATTCGGCAATTTATCAGTGCCTGGCTGCTAACAGGAAGCAGGATGTGGAAAGGCTTATTATCACTGCATCAGGTGGTCCTTTCAGGGGGGAAAAGCGCGAGGAGCTTGAAAAAGTCACTGTTGAGCAGGCATTGAAGCATCCTAACTGGAGCATGGGGAATAAAATAACTATTGACTCCGCTACCCTTATGAATAAAGGCCTCGAGGTGATAGAAGCTCACTGGTTGTTCGGGTTTACACCGGAAAAGATTAGCGTGCTGGTGCATCCCCAAAGCATAATCCACTCGATGGTAGAGTATGTGGACGGCTCTGTGCTGGCTCAACTGGGCCCGCCTGATATGCGAATTCCCATACAACTGGCCTTGACCTGGCCACAAAGAGCAGGCAACGAATTTCCCAGAATGGATTTGCTCAGGAATGGCACTCTTACCTTTGAGGAGCCGGACATGGATACATTTGCTTGTCTCAGATTGGCTTATGAAGCAATGGAAGTGGGAGGTACTATGCCTGCTGTAATGAACGGTGCAAATGAGGCAGCCGTCGAACTGTTTTTGAATAGGGAAATTGGCTTTTGCGATATCCCCAGGTTAATTGAAAGGATAATGCAAACTCATATTGTGAATACAATGCCACATCTTGATGATATAATAGAAGTAGATAATTGGGCAAGAAAAATGGTTGGAGGAAGCATATGAATTTGCTGTTGGCAATACTGGCATTTAATATAATTGTGATTGTTCATGAGCTGGGACATTTCCTGCTTGCGAAGAAAATGGGCATCAAGGTTCTGGAATTCTCGCTTTTTGTGGGACCGAAGATATTCAGCATTGATCGGGGAGGCACGACATATTCCCTGAGGCTCTTTCCCATAATGGCCTATGTGAGAATGGAAGGCGAAGACGAGGAATCCGATAGCGAGGAAGCTTTTAATAAAAAATCTAAGAAAGCTCGGGCAGTGACTATCCTGGGAGGCCCGGCAGCTAATATTCTTCTGGCGGTGGTGCTGCTGACAGCTGTGTTTGCCATAGAGGGATATTCTTCGACCGAGGTAGGTCGTGTTGTGGAAAATTCGGCTGCTGAACAGGTTGGCATACAAGTTGGTGATAGAATCGTTTCCTACAATGGTAAGAGGACTCTTCTGCCAATTGATGTAGTTCAGTTTCTCTATGTTTCAAAGGGCGATGTAGCTCAGGTGGAGTACGAACGGGACGGGGAACGATTTGCAGGAGAGATGAGGCCTGTTATCCATCCTGAAGCTAAAGAGCCTAAGCTTGGCATCTCACTAAGCAGCGAGGATCCTGCCAACTCTAATATTGTTAGGGGACTTTCTCCAAATATGCCTGCACAAGAGATGGGCATACAGGTTGGAGATAGAATTGTTGCTCTGAATGGAATTGAAATCGACAATGCGGATGAATTAATCGCCTTTGTTAATGAAAATGGTATGAATCAGATTCAAGTGAAAGCGCTGCGCGGTGAGTCTGAGGTCAATGTGACAATTATGCCCCAGGAGGTTAAGTCCGAGGAGTGGTATGATATTGGCTTAGCTTTCTCAGCGAAGAAGGGCAGCATATTCGAATCGCTTTGGCAGTCGCTTGTGTTCACTGTATCTATTGTCAGGAGCGTAGGATATAGCCTTGTATGGCTCATAACAGGGCAGGCGAAGCTGGCGGAGCTTATGGGTCCTATTGGCATGGTCAGCACAATAAGCACTTCAGTGGCGATGGCGCCTAATCTGGCTCAGATGCTTCTGTACCTTATGAATATTACCGCATACCTGAGCATTGCAATCGGGGCTACAAATCTAATTCCTTTTCCCATGCTGGACGGGGGCAAGCTGGTGCTGATAGGAGTAGAAGCTGTCAGGGGCAAGCCCATTAGCCCGGAGAAGGAAGGGTATATCTCCCTGGTGGGATTTGCACTGATTATTCTGCTGGGCATTTATGCGGCTTATAATGATATTGTAAGAATCGTTACAGGTTAGAAAATTGATTGAGGGGGCTTGGATTTGAAATGGAGGAATGCTTTAAAAGGAAAAAGACAAGAAAAATCCGCATTGCTGATGCCTTCATTGGCGGTGATGCTCCATTAACAGTCCAGTCTATGACCAATACCAGCACTGCAGATGTGACCGCAACGGTGGAGCAAATCAAAAGACTCGAAGAAGCAGGATGTGATATCGTTAGAGTAGCTGTTCCCGACAAGGAAGCTGCCGAAGCGATAAGGGCAATAAAAAAAGCAATCACTATACCCCTTGTGGCAGATATACATTTTGACTATAGGCTTGCGCTAGTTTGCATTGCCGGAGGCGTTGATAAAATCCGCCTTAACCCGGGCAATATCGGCGGCAGTGAAAGGGTCGGGATGGTTGTGGAGGCTGCAAAGCCAAGGGGAATTCCCATAAGGATAGGGGTCAATTCCGGCTCTGTAGAAAAGCATATATTGGATAAGTACGGAGGCGTTAGTGCCGAGGGCATGGTGGAGAGTGCGCTCAGTCATGCTCGCATGCTTGAGGATCTGGGCTTTGAGGATATTATTTTTTCATTGAAGGCCTCCAGTGTTCCCATGACAATAGAGGCATATCGGCTGATGGCGCAGAAGACGGATTATCCTCTACATATAGGCGTTACAGAGGCCGGGACGCTGTTTGGAGGGACTGTAAAGTCTGCCGCAGGGATTGGCTGCTTACTCTCTGAGGGGATTGGCGATACATTGAGGGTATCATTGACAGGCGATCCGATTGAGGAGATAAGGGTTGGCATAGAGATATTGAAGGCATTGGGTCTGCGCAGAACAGGCGTGGAATTTGTTTCATGCCCGACCTGTGGGCGGACACAGATTGATCTTATAAAAGTGGCAAACGAGGTGCAAGAGCGGCTTGTGGGCTGTGATAAACAGATTCGCGTAGCGGTTATGGGCTGTGCGGTCAATGGGCCAGGCGAGGCCAGAGAAGCGGATATTGGAATAGCGGGAGGCAAGGGTGAGGCCTTGCTATTTAAAAAGGGTGAAATCATCCGAAAAATCCCGCAGGATAGAATCGTTAAGGAGCTACTTGCAGAAATAGAGAAGCTGTAGCAAACAATTACTTTAGATAAACTTTAAAGGGGAATTCACAAATGTCAGAACCGGAAATGAACAAAAGCTTTACCGAGACCTTCCCGGACTTGGCACTTGATCAGAGCATGTCGGATTATTTTAAATATGTTGTAGTAAAAGGCCTTGGAGTAAGCAGAAAGACCGGGAAGCTCATGATTAAAGCCACTGCAGACAGACTAATACCCGCCCCTATAGTGGAGCAGGTGGAGGCTGCGCTGGAGGCGGCTTTTTCTATGAAGGTTGAGTTTAAACTGAAATTTCATCTTGATATGTCCATAAACGATATTATTTCGGGCTATTGGGATAGTCTTGTATACATAGTAAATGCAGAGGCTGCTTCAAGCAGAGGCATTCTCAACGGCAACCGCTGGGAGTTGAAGGGAAATAATCTACAGATAAACCTAGCCAACGCCGGATGTGGCATACTCAAGTCCCTGGGCTGTGACAGGATGATTGAAAAGACATTATGGAACGCTTTTGGTAAGAAGATAGCCGTTACCTTTCTAAATCAAGAACTGAATCAGGATGTTCGCGAAAAATATATAGAGTTTATGGAAAATGAAGAAGCCCGTGCACACGAAAAGCTTATGCTTGAAGAAAAGGCTTCGGGATCAAAGAAAAGACGCCGAAAAAGGGTGGGAGACGATAGCGATTCGCAAATTCGTGAAGTCATTCTCGGTAAGAATTTTAAAGACCATCTGATGAAAATGAGCGAGGTTACGCAGGATTCGGGCAGAGTAGCCATACTTGGTGATGTTGCCAATGTTGAGTTTAAGGAGGTACGGGGTAACAGTTACATATGCACCTTTGACATGTCGGATTATACAAGCTCAGTGACCGTGAAGCTGTTCATACAAAAGGATGATTATGATTTGCGATCTGAGCAGATCATTGAGGGCCTTTATTTTAAGGTTCGAGGCGAGGCGCAATATGATAAATATACCAGAGATTTGTCCATTATGGCTACAGACATCC
Organism: uncultured Oscillospiraceae bacterium; assembly: GCA_964404395.1. Taxonomy (GTDB): domain Bacteria; phylum Bacillota; class Clostridia; order Acetivibrionales; family DTU013; genus JAAYBT01. The sequence continues at coordinate 11,020 of CAYOKA010000031.1, forward strand.
TATCAATGGAAAAAAAGATAAAGATGGATGAGGCTGAGGTCAAAAGAGTTGAGCTGCACCTGCATACACAGATGAGTGCTATGGATGCAGTTACACCGGTGGGTAAATTGGTGGAGCGCGCCGCACAATGGGGGCATAAGGCTATTGCTATAACAGATCATGGTGTAGTTCAGTCTTTCCCCGATGCACATAATGCCGGAAAAAAGAACGGTATCAAAATTTTGTACGGAGTGGAGTGCTATCTTTTGGATAACGAACCTCCTGTAGTCTATAAGGTTTCCGCAAAGCAGGATGGCTACCCAATTGATGGTGGCTTTGTAGTATTCGACATAGAGACTACAGGCTTAAATGCCGCAAAGGATAAGATTACGGAGATTGGCGCAGTCCGTGTTGAAGGTGGGAAAATTCTTGGTACATTCAGCACCTTTGTCAATCCGGGGGTTCCAATTCCGGAGCATATTACCAAATTAACCGGCATTACAGATGCAATGGTGGAGGATGCTCAGCCTATTGAGCAGGTTTTGGAGAGCTTTCTGGAGTTTGTGGGAGATTTGCCGATTGTAGCCCACAATGCAGCCTTTGATACTGGCTTTATTAAGTTTGCCGCTGCAACTGAGGATAGAGTGCTTGACAATATCATTGTTGATACCTTGCAAATGAGCAGGAGCATGTTCCCGAAGCTTAGTAAGTATAAGCTAGATGTGGTGGCAAAGCATCTTGGCGTTGGGCTGGATAACCACCATAGAGCGGTGCATGATGCAACTGCAACTGCTGAAATATTTATTAAATGTCTACAGATACTAAAGGATAAGGGAGTACATACGCTGGACGAAGTAGCGGAAGTCTTGTCAGGACATTTTGATTACAAAAAGTCCCATTCTTACCATGCCATATTATTGGTTAAGAATAACACGGGCTTAAAAAATCTATATAAAATTGTGTCTGAGTCCCATCTTAATTATTTCTACAAAAGACCCAGAGTACCAAAGAGCTTGCTGCTTAAATACCGCGAAGGACTGATTGTAGGAAGTGCCTGCGAGGCTGGAGAGCTTTACAATGCAATGGTAATGGGGAAGAGTGAAAAGGAAATTGAGAGGATTGCAGGCTTTTACGATTATCTAGAGATTCAACCTCTGGGTAATAATGAATTCTTAGTTGAAAATAGCACACTGGCGGGACAGGAAGAGCTTAAACAGTTGAATAGTCAAATTGTAAAGCTGGGGGAAAGGCTGGCAAAACCTGTTGTTGCTACCTGTGATGTGCATTTTTTAGATCCAACGGACGAGGTTTACAGAAGAATTCTAATGAGGGGTCAGGGATATGCTGATGCAGATAAGCAGGCTCCTTTGTTTTTCAGAACTACTGAAGAAATGCTTGCGGAATTTGATTATCTTGGACCTAAAAAGGCCTATCAGGTTGTGGTAGAGAATACTAACCTGATTGCGGATATGATTGAAGAAATTACACCTATCCCTCAGGGAACTTATACGCCGAGCATTGATGGAGCGGAGCAGGAGATTGAAGAGATGGCATACAGAAATGCTCATGATACGTATGGTAGCCCGCTGCCGGAAATTGTATCCGAAAGACTTAAAAAAGAGCTGACCTCAATAATAAGGAACGGATTTGCGGTGATGTATGTAGTAGCGGAGAAGCTTGTGACAAAATCCAATGAGGACGGCTATGTCGTGGGTTCAAGGGGATCTGTGGGCTCATCCTTTGCGGCGACCATGACGGGGATAACGGAAGTAAACCCCTTACCGCCCCATTATATATGCAAAAGCTGCAAGTATTCTGAATTTATTACTGATGGCTCTGTAGGATCAGGCTTTGATCTGCCCAAAAGGGAGTGCCCTGTGTGTGGCACTTTGCTCAGGGGGGATGGACATGATATTCCCTTTGAAACATTTTTGGGATTTGATGGGGACAAAGCACCTGATATTGACCTGAATTTTTCGGGAGAGTACCAGGCACAAGCCCACAAGTATACGGAAGTGCTATTTGGAAAAGGGAATGTGTTCAGGGCTGGGACAATTTCTTCTATTGCTGATAAAACCGCCTATGGTTTTGTTAAGAAGTACTTGGACGAAAAAGAAGTTGTTGTGTCAAATGCGGAAGTTAACAGGTTGGTGCGTGGTTGCACCGGCATAAAGAAAACAACCGGGCAGCACCCTGGCGGCATTATTGTTATTCCGGATAAGTATGATGTCTATGATTTTACGCCGATTCAGAGGCCGGCGGATGATGTTAAGTCAGATATTATTACGACCCATTTTGACTTTCATTCATTGCATGATACTATATTGAAACTCGATATTCTGGGGCATGACGACCCGACAATGATAAAAATGCTCGGGGATCTTACCGGCATCGACATAAGTGATGTGCCTGTGAATGATGAGAAGGTTATGCAGCTATTTTTGTCAACTGAACCTCTCGGCATTAAGCCGGAGGACATTAATAGCGAGGTTGGAACATTTGCACTGCCGGAGTTTGGTACGAAGTTTGTAAGGCAGATGCTTCTGGATACTAAGCCAAAGACCTTTTCCGATCTGTTGCAAATAAGCGGACTGTCCCATGGAACCAATGTTTGGCTTAATAATGCACAGGATCTGGTTAGAAACGACGTCTGCACCATATCAGAGGTAATCGGAACAAGAGACGGCATTATGGTTTATCTTATGTATAGGGGGCTTCCGCACAAGAGCGCATTTAAAATTATGGAGGACGTGCGAAAGGGGAAGGGGCTTAAGCCTGAATATGAAGAGGAAATGAGAGCACATTCAGTTCCGGATTGGTATATAGAGTCCTGTAAGAGAATCAAGTATATGTTCCCCAAGGCCCATGCTGCGGCCTATGTGTTGATGGCTATGAGGATTGGTTGGTTCAAGGTATATCATCCCTTGGCCTTTTATGTGACGTATTTCACAGTCCGGGCTGATGAGTTCGACGCCGAATTGATGACCCACGGAAAAGAGAAGGTGTGCCAAAAGATTGATGAGCTGGAGAAAATGGGAAACGATATATCTGCAAAGGACAGAAATGTTTTAACAATTCTCGAAGTTGCTAACGAGATGTATGCCCGCGGATTAAAATTCTTGCCGGTGGATTTGTATAAATCAGCCGCCACCAAATTTGAGATTGTGGGTGATGGGATTCGGCCGCCATTGAACTCCTTGCCGGGGCTGGGTACTACAGCTGCCAATTCAATAGTGGAGGCTCGTGAACAAGGAAGGTTTATATCTGTTGAGGATCTGAGAATGCGGTCGAAGGTCAGTAAAACCGTTATCGATATTTTGACGCAGAATGCTTGTTTGAGTGGCATGCCTGAAAGTAGCCAAATGAGCCTTTTTAGTTTTTTAAATAATGATTGATAATTGAACAAAACCATGTTATAATATTTTTTAAGTGGGCTGAGTCGCAGATTATTGCTATAGAATAACCTGCTGACCCGCTGGATTAGGCATATTGTTTATTTGGTGAAGAGTGGGCTGAACCCACTCTTTGTCTTTAGCATAGGGAGTTTAGCGTTGAGGTACAACACTAAAAGCTGAAAGGATTGGACTTTTGTATGGCAAAAAAGCGGGTGGCGGATATCATTTCGGAATTAGCGCAGCCTATAGTGGATGCGCTGTCTTTTGAATTGGTGGATGTAGAGTTTATTAAGGAGGGTGCCAATTGGTATCTGAGGGTTTATATAGATAAAACCGGTGGAATCAGCATTGATGACTGCCAAAAGGTTAGTCAGGAATTAAGCGATAAGTTGGATGAAATTGATCCGATTAAGCAAAGTTATATACTGGAGGTATCGTCTCCGGGAGAAAGACCATTGAAGAAGGAGCGAGATTTTGAGCGCTTCAAGGGGGAAACTGTTGAGGTGAAGCTTTTTCAGCCGCTAAACGGCAAAAAGATATTCGATGGTGAGTTGCTGGGCTTAACGGGAGATGTGTTTGAGATTAGGACAGATGATGGCGTTACGTTGAGCTTTGACAGAAAAGATACCGCTCTGGTGAGGCGGATAATACGTTTTTAAAAGATAAATTTTGAGGTTTTAAGCTTTTTGCATATGACAGGAGGTATAGTATGAGTGCAGAATTAATTCTTGCATTAAAACAGTTAGAAAAAGACAAGGGAATTGAAATGGAAGTGCTGATTGAAGCAATAGAAGCCGCTCTCATTTCCGCCTACAAAAAGAACTTCGGTTCCACGCAAAACGTAAGGATTAGTATCGACCGCGAATCAGGCGATGTAAGGGTATTTGCACTCAAAACAGTCACCGCTAATAGTGAGATTGAAGAGGGTGAGATTTCTCTGGAAGATGCAAAGGCTCTCAATAGTGTATATGAGGAAAATGATATTGCCGAGATTGAGGTTACTCCGAGGAAGTTCGGAAGAATAGCCGCTCAGACGGCCAAACAGTTAATCATGCAGCGAATAAGAGAAGCTGAACGTGAGATTGTATTTGATGAATATTCCAACAAAGAGGGCGACATTGTTACCGGAATTATTCAAAGAAACGAAAGAAGAAATGTTATAATTGACCTTGGTAAAGCAGAGGCTGTCATGGGTCCCGCCGAGCAAACCAATACAGAAGAGTACCGTTTTAATGATAGAATTAAGACTTATATAGTAGAAGTAAAAAAGACAAACAAGGGGCCTCAAATCATGGTTTCAAGAACACATCCGGGACTTGTCAAAAGGCTATTTGAATTGGAGGTTCCGGAAATACATGATGGTACTGTCGAAATAAAGAGCATATCCAGAGAGGCTGGCTCCAGAACAAAAATTGCTGTTTTTTCCAGGGATGACAATGTGGACCCCGTCGGTGCCTGTGTAGGACAGAAAGGCACCAGAGTTCAAGCCATTGTGGATGAGCTTAGAGGAGAAAAAATTGATATAATCAAATGGAGTAGTGTCCCCGAAGAATTTATTGCCAGCAGCTTGAGTCCGGCAAAGGTTGTTAGGGTGGACATTAGCGAAGATGAAAAGACAGCCAGAGTAATCGTACCTGACTTCCAGTTGTCTCTTGCCATTGGTAAGGAGGGACAGAATGCAAGGCTTGCTGCTAAGCTTACGGGATGGAAAATTGACATAAAGAGCGAATCTCAGCTTAGGGCAGCTATTGAAGAGCAGATGTTCAATATGGATGGCATATATAACGAGGACGAAGATGATACGGATGGCGATGACGGATATGATTATGAATACGATGAATATGACGATGATGATATAGATAATAGAGAAGACATCGATGATATGGAAGAGGGCGAAGAGGGCTTTGATGAGTATTCAGGTGAGGATAACAGAGAGGGTACCGAGGAAGCTTTGTTTAAGGAAGCTTTGTTTACGGAAACTTCGGGTGAGGAAGCTGAAGTTGAGGATATTGATGCTGAATCAGCTGAGGAGCCGGAATAGGAGTGATTTGCTTGAAACAGAAAAGAATACCTTTACGCATGTGTTTGGGATGTCAAGAGATGAAACCTAAAAAGGAGTTAATCAGGATTGTCAGAGATAAGGAGGGAAACACAAGCGTAGACTTCACCGGGAAGAAGGCCGGTAGGGGCGCATATGTTTGCAAGAGATCTGGGTGCTTTGATCAAGTGGCAAAGTACCGAAGACTCGATAAAGCATTTAGTGGCAGAATTGATACCGCTGTTTATGATATATTGAGGCAGCAATTGGAGGACACTGATGGTTGAAAGGATATATTCCTTTCTTGGGATTGCAACAAAGGCAGGTAAATTGATTTCCGGAGAAGAAACCTGTGAAAGGATGCTCAAATTCGGAAAAGTATACTTGGTTATTGTGGCTGAAGATGCTTCAGATAATACAAAAAGGAAATTTACGAATATGTGTGATTACAGAAAGGTAGACATCAGGTATTTCGGGAGCAAGGAAATGCTGGGCAAGTTTACCGGAAAGAAAATAAGGTCTGTAATTGCCATAACCGATCGGGGGTTTGCCGGACAGCTTAAGAAAATGATTTTCCGTGGTATAGAACATGGGGGTGTATAGATTTGGGAAAGGTTAGAGTTTACGAACTGGCAAAAGAATTGAATACAACAAGTAAGAGGCTGATGGAAAAGCTTGGAGAGATCGATGTCGAGGTAAAAAACCATATGAGCCTTTTGGAAGAGGATGAACTGAAGGCACTGTACAAGCATATCGGTGTCATAAAGCGTGATAAAAAAGCGGATGAAGCCGAAGAAAAGAAGCCTGAGGCTCCTGTGGCACCGCCTGTACAGCAGAAGCAAGGTGTGAAGCGTAATGCAAAAAATGCACCCCGTATTATAAGGACTACTGAAATAATAATAAATAGTCAAGATGACACGGATTCATCGATGAATGGCAGTCAAAGAGCAGATGGACGGGGGAATAGAGGCAGGCAAAGAAGTGATTTTGTTAAAACGTCCGACGCAAATTCGGGACTACTGGCTGGGTTTGTTAGGAAGAGTAAATCCGATTATGCGCCATCAAATAAAAAGAGTGCTAATCGCACCGGAGCAGCAAAAGGTTTAGCAGATAAGGCTGAGACGGAAAAAACACAGGCTAATAAAGCAGGTTTAGATAAAGCAGCAAAATTAGAAGAGAAAAAATCAGCAAGCGTACAAACAGTTGTATCCAAAAAGGATGGTAAGCCTAAAATTCAAGATGAAAAGGCAAAGACAAAGGATACTGTTAAGGAAGAAAAAGATAAGAAGAAGGACTCGGCTGTACAGATTTCAGAGGCAGTTACGGTTGACAAAGGTGCTCAGCTTGATAAAAAAGTAGAGGACAGTGATGCAGCGGCCGATAAAACCGCTGATACGGCACAAGCTAAAAAAACACAGACTGTTGAACCACTGCAGCCGGAAAAAAGCAAACAGAAGGACACCAAACAGCGGGATACCAAGGCGGCGGAGTCAAGACCCCAAAGTGAAAGACGGCAAAGCACCAGGC
>CAYOKA010000031.1:18058-20401 GCA_964404395.1 uncultured Oscillospiraceae bacterium
CAGGCCACAGGGCGACAGGCCACCATATCAGGGCAGCAGGCCACAAGGTGACAGGCCGGCCAGACAGCAAGGCGGAAGGCCGCCTTATCAAGGGAATAGGCCACAGGGCGACAGGTCGGCATATCAGGGTAGCAGGCCTCAAGGCGGAGCAGGTTACCGTCAAGGCAGCAAACCACTCGATATTCCCAAGCCTGATTTGACAATAGCACAGAAGGAAGAACTTGGCTCCCTGAAAAGTGAAAACAGAAGAGAGTTCGCCAGCAAAGATATAGATAAGGGCGCAAGGAGAGACCAGAGGAAAGATGCTCCAAGAATGCAGTCCAACAAGCCGAGTAGAAGGGTCAAGGCAACAAGCATTGATCTTTCCGCAAAAAAAGGTGTCTCGGAAGTACTCTCCGAGGACTTCATATTAAATGAGTTTTACTCCGATGGAAGACCGAAGAGGAGGAGACCGAGTAAGCAGAAGAAGGGCAAAGACACACCAACAAAGTACATTCCGCCCAGAGCAGTTCTTACATCGATAACGATACCTGAAACCTTGACAGTAAAGGAACTGGCGGAATCATTGAAAAAGACCTCAGCGGAAATCATCAAAAAGCTGATGGCATATGGTATGATGGCGACGCTCAATCAGGATGTTGACTTTGACACTGCCACTGTTATTGCAGAGGAATACGGTGTAAAGACTGAAAAAGCAGTTGTTATTAGTGATGAGGATATTCTTTTTGATGATGCTGAAGAGACCGATCCTGAAAAGCTTGTTCCCAGACCGCCTGTGGTCGTTGTCATGGGGCACGTTGACCATGGCAAGACTTCATTGCTTGATGCGATAAGGTCAGCCAATGTTATTGAAAGTGAAGCAGGCGGGATTACACAGCACATAGGTGCTTATACGGTCAAAGTCAATGACAGGAACATTACCTTCCTTGATACTCCGGGTCATGAAGCCTTTACGTCAATGAGAGCCAGAGGTGCGCAGGTGACCGACGTAGCTATATTGGTTGTAGCCGCGGATGATGGTATAATGCCGCAGACTGTTGAGGCAATCAACCATGCGAAGGCAGCAAATGTGTCAATCATTGTGGCTATTAATAAAATTGACAAACCCGGTGCAAATCCGGAAAAAGTTATGCAGGAGCTTACTCAGCATGGACTTGTTCCCGAGGAATGGGGCGGCGAAGTTATTTGCGTGAATGTATCGGCAAAGAATCGCGAAAATATTGACCAGCTGCTTGAAATGGTGTTGCTGACTGCCGATCTGCTTGAACTGAAGGCGGATCCGAACAGACAGGCAAAGGGTACAGTTATTGAAGCTAAACTGGATAAAAACAGGGGTTCCCTGGCAACTGTGCTTGTGCAAAGAGGCACATTGAAGGTTGGAGATTCGATAGTTACGGGTGCTACAGTCGGTAGAATCAGAGCTATGGTGGACGACAAGGGTAATCCCGTAAAGAGCGCAGGTCCATCAGAACCGGTAGAGATACTGGGTCTGTCGGAAGTACCTGAAGCTGGCGAATTGTTCTATGCCATAGAGGATGAAAGGGTTGCAAGGCACCTTGCTGAAGAGAGAAAGTACAAGTATAAGGAAAACAATATGAACATTACTCCCAAGGTGACCCTCGACGATTTGTTTAAGCAGATTCAGGAGGGCAATGTCAAAGATTTGAACCTAATCATTAAAGCAGATGTTCAGGGCTCTGTGGAAGCAGTGAAGCAATCACTGGAGAAGCTTACAAATGACGAGGTCAGGGTTAATGTTATACATGGCGGCGTTGGTGCCGTTACGGAAACCGACGTTGTTTTGGCAGAGGTTTCAAATGCAATTATTATTGGTTTTAATGTAAGACCAGGCGCAAATGTTACGGATGCTGCTGAGAGTGCCGGTGTGGACATCAGGCTATACAGCGTCATCTACAATGCGATTGAAGATATAGAGGCCGCAATGAAAGGCATGCTTGATCCGACGTTTAAAGAGGTTGTGACGGGGCATACTGAAGTCAGACAGATTTTCAAGGCATCCGGAGTTGGAACCATTGCAGGCTGTTATGTATTGGATGGTAAAATCGTCAGAAACAGCGACGTGAGGATTGTCAGAGACGGTATTGTTGTCCATGAAGGTAAGCTTGCTTCTTTGAAGCGTTTTAAGGACGATGTAAAGGAAGTGCTGGCAGGGTACGAATGCGGCTTGTCCATTGAAAGATTTAATGATATCAAGGAAAAGGATATTGTTGAATCCTATGCTATGGAAGAGGTTAAACGATAAAAGAAACAAATATGTGGATGATGAGGCTGGATGGGCGGGAATACTGTCTGCCCGGCCTTTTTCTCTGGAGGAGTGATTTG
>CAYOKA010000032.1:0-20134 GCA_964404395.1 uncultured Oscillospiraceae bacterium
GATTTGGGTACTCTTATAATAAATTCTATATACTCCCCTCTGTCAATCTGTGCAGCTTTAGCGTTAATTCCGTTCTTTCTCATTAAATCAATTGCTTGTCGCACCGTATTGACAAAAATCCTTATGTCCTTTATCGCTTTTGTAAATTTTCTGTCTACAGGCTTGTCCGTTGCTTTTTTTAGATACTTCTGTATAACCCTCTCTATGAGCTCCTCGGTTTTCTTTACGTTTAGGCCTCTTTCGCATACATATCTGAGCACCTTTAGCTGTAGCTGCTCGTCATGCAGCTTCAGAAGGGCTCTTGCATGTCTTTCTGTTAAATTGTTGTCCGCAAGTATTTTTTTAACAAGAGGCGATAGGCGCAGAAGCCTGATTTTGTTTGCAACGGTGGACTGACTCTTGCCTATCTTTTGTGCCAGCTCGTCCTGTGTAAGCCCATGCTCGTTGATGAGATTGCTGTACCCTTCGGCCTCCTCCATGTAGCTGAGGTCTTCCCGCTGAAGGTTTTCGATAAGTGCCAGTACAGCCGAGTCATTATCATCAATGTTGATAATAATTGCTGGAATCTCCGTTAACCCGGCCATAGTAGCGGCCCGCAATCTTCTTTCGCCGGCTACAAGCTCATAATTATCTCCGGAAATCCTTCTGACGTTTATAGGCTGTATAACTCCATACTGCCTTATGGATTCACATAACTCATTGAGAGCGCCTTTGGTAAACTGCTTACGGGGCTGGTAAGGGTTAGGTCTGACCATATCAATGTTGAGATAGGTCATGTTCCTGGGATCCTCTTTTTTTCCCTTTTGGGAAACCTGATACGTATTTTCAAGCATAGTGTACCTTCCTTTCTTTCCTTTCTTTACGTGGCTGTACAATATGCCTGTCCGGCAATACTTTACCCACATATTTTACATATTTTGCCTTAATGTAATGTGGGTAATATTCGCCGTGCTTTTTTTAATAACCTTTTTTTTCTCCCAAGAATCGTTCGCCTAATTCTTATAAATTACTGCATAACCTTACTTAAATCAACGGCTGTTTTGACGGTTTTCCTGCTTTTCTGGGATATTTCGTCGGTGTCTGTCGTAATTTTCTTACAATAACGATGCTCCTTTTCATATTACTACCGGGCAATGTAAATTCCTTTACCTCTTCCATTTTTCCTCCCAGCAGCTCCAATGCTTTTTTCGAATCCGCTATCTCCTCGGTGCTGCTCCCCTTCATCGCAATAAAGATGCCCTCGGTTTTCACCAGCGGCAGGCAGTATTCCAGCAGTACCGGCAAGGAGGCAACTGCTCTTGCCACTGCAGCGTCATATTTTTCTCTGTGCAAGGGCGACATACCTGCGTCCTCGGCTCTCAAATGGACAGCGGAAATCCCCTCAAGCTCCAATTTGGAAATGACGGCTTTCAAAAAACCGACTCTCTTTTCAAGAGAATCGAGAAGTACGATTTCTAATGAGGGCTGAGCAATTTTAAGGGGTATTCCCGGGAAACCGGCTCCGGTGCCTACGTCAATCAGGCTATGGACATTGCCAAGTAAGGGAAGTATGCTCAAGGAATCAATAAAATGCTTTATGACAAATTCTCGCTCCTCTTCAATGGCTGTCAGGTTCATTTTTTCGTTCCACTCAAGTAAAATTTTCTTATATTCGAATAAAGATGCTGCTTTCAAATCGTCCAGCTGTACTCCCAGCTGCTGCGCGCCATTTTTAAGCAAGGATACTGATGTATACTGAGATGACTCAGGGGGACGGGTTCGTTGTGTTTCGCCTTTTGAGTTTTCTTTTGCGCTGAGGTAGATCAGCAGCACTGAGATGTCCGCAGGCGAGACACCCGATATGCGGGAGGCCTGTCCCAGCGATATGGGCTTGAGCTTGGCCAGCTTCTGCCGTGCTTCAATGCGAAGACCGTGAATTGCACTATAGTCAATGTCATCCGGCAGCTGCCGCCTTTCCAGCTTCTTATATCGTTCTACCTGTATCATTTGCCTTTTAATATAGCCCTCATACTTCACGGCTATTTCGACCTGCTCCGCCACAGGATCATAGCTATTCCGATTTCCGGCTCTAAGCTGCTCCGGCCTGTCAGGGTCAATTACTTCGAGTGCGTTATAGGAGATTTCCGGTCTCCTGACCAGCTCTGCCAGCCCTATCCCGGATTTGACAGCTGTGCTGCCCCGGGATTCGAGAAATGCATTTACTTCTTCGGTAGGTGCTACAAAAGTATTCTCCAGTCTGTGAATTTCCTCTTCTATTTTGGACCTTTTATCCACAAATCTCCTATACCTTTCCTCACTTATCAGCCCGATTTCGTATCCCTTTGGCGTCAGCCTCATATCAGCGTTGTCCTGCCTGAGCAAAAGCCTGTATTCGCACCGGGAGGTCATGATCCTGTAAGGCTCGGAGGTTCCCTTTGTAACAAGGTCATCTATGAGGACGCCGATATAGGCCTCGGATCTGTCCAAAATCAAGGGTGGCGTGTCCCTTAGCTTTCCCACCGCATTTATTCCGGCTATAATCCCCTGTGCGGCTGCTTCTTCATACCCCGAGCTGCCATTGATTTGCCCCGCTGCGAACAGCCCCTCAATATTTTTGAATTCGAGACTGGGGTTCAATTGTACCGGGTCTATACAATCGTATTCAATGGCGTATGCGCTCCTCATTATATGTGCATCCTCCAACCCCGGCAGCGTCTTTACCATCTCGCTCTGAACATCCTCGGGCATACTGCTGGACATCCCCTGTAGATACATCTCCTGAGTGCCAAGTCCCATTGGCTCCACAAAGACCTGATGCCTTTCCTTGTCCGCAAAACGCACGACCTTATCCTCAATGGAGGGACAATACCTGGCTCCGACGCCTTCGATCATCCCGCCAAATAGTGGGGAGCGGTCTAAGTTCGCCCGTACAATATCGTGAGTGCTTTTGTTCGTGTAAGTAAGCCAGCATGAAACCTGCTCCTGCCTGGTTACTTCGTTTTCAAAGGAAAAGGGGATGATAACATCGTCGCCGGGCTGTTCGGTCATCTTGGAAAAATCCAGAGTTTTTCTATTGATTCTTGCCGGCGTACCCGTTTTAAAACGCAATAACTCTATGCCCAACGCCTTTAAGCTTTCCGACAATCTGTTGGCAGGGAAAAGTCCATCAGGACCGCCATCATAGCTAACATCGCCTATGATGATTCTCGCTTTTAGGTAGGTGCCGGTTGTCAGAATAACTGCTTTGCAATAATAGATAGCGTTAGTGTCGGTTTTAACGCCCTTTATCCGCTTGTCCTCCGCCAGCAGTTCTGTGATTTCTGCCTGCTTTATATAAAGGTTTTCCTGATTCTCCAGGGTGTTCTTCATCTCCATCTGGTATGCCCTGCGATCTATCTGTGCTCTCAAAGAGTACACTGCGGGGCCCTTTGCGGAATTGAGCACCTTGGACTGGATAGTCGTCTTGTCGGCGCATTTACCCATTTCCCCTCCCAGCGCGTCTATCTCCCGTACCAGATGGCCTTTGCCTGTGCCGCCCACATTAGGGTTACAGGGCATATTCGCAACACTGTCAAGATTGATGGCGAAGACAATCGTCTTCAGCCCCAGCTTGGCACCGGCCAGCGCAGCTTCACAGCCCGCATGCCCTGCTCCAACTACAGCTATATCAAAATTACCAGCTACATAATCCATGGTTCCTCCAATCGTGGTGACACAGGGGGACGTTTTTGTTGTGTCACTTCCCTATGCAAAAGCGGGAAAAAATCTCATTTACAACGTCCTCACTTACAGATTCGCCTGTGATTCTGCCAAGCTGCTCTGCGCTTTCTTTTATATCTATTGTTACAAAATCCAAGGGTAACCCCTGCAGATGAGCGTTTGCAGCCAGGTCTAGGCTGTCCGCGGCACTCTCCAGCAACTGCTTGTGTCTGGCATTAGTAATCAGCACTTCATTATTGGTATCAATAACTCCCGCAAGGAAAAGCTCCTCAATAGCTTGCAATAAGTGATCCATACCCGTGCCGTCCAGCATCGAAGCAATAACTACAGGCATAGCTTCTTCTTTTGCCAGTTGTTGCTTAATGTCAGTAATTTTATCGTCATCGCTTTTGTCAATTTTATTAATGAGGACAATCTTCTTTTTGTCCCTCATTACCGAAAGGATTTCCAGATCCTCAGGCAGCACACCCGTGTGTGCATCGAGCACCACAATGACAAACTCAGCCTCAAGAGCGGCCTTCTTAGCTCTTTCCACTCCTATAGATTCCACCGGATCAAAGGTGTTCCTTATTCCCGCGGTATCCAAAAATCTTACAGGAATTCCTCTTACATTGATATATTCTTCTATGATATCTCTTGTGGTGCCCGGTACATCTGTGACAATTGCTCTGCTGCTGCCCGACAGCACATTCAGCAGAGAGGATTTGCCTGCGTTGGGCTTGCCGACAATTGCAGCGGTTATTCCCTCCCTGATAAGCCTGCCTCTTTCATACCCTTGTGTGATATGCTCCAGCTCGATTTTTACTTCCTGTACGCCTTCATATATCTTTTCGCCTGTCAGCTCTTCAATGTCATGCTCCGGATAGTCCACCACCACTTCTATCTGGGCTATGAGTCCAATCAATTTTCCGCGGGCATCTTGTATCCGTTGTGAGAGTCTGCCTTCGAGCTGGGCGGCGGCGGTTCTGGTGCCTTCGTCGGTTTTTGCATTTATCAGGTCAATCACAGCCTCCGCCTGAGCTAAATCCATCTTCCCATTGACAAAGGCCCTTTTCGTAAACTCTCCCGGTTCGGCGGCCCTTGCTCCCTGGCGAAGTACAAGCTGCAGTATATTTTTCAGAATGGTAATCCCGCCATGGCAGTCAATTTCCACAATGTCCTCTGCTGTAAAGGTCTTCGGCCCTTTCATTTTTATCATAAGCACTTCATCCAGCATTCTTCCATCCCCGGGATCCACTATTTTACCATGGGTGGCAGTGTGGCTGCCTATCTGCTCAAAGGCCTTTTTGCTCACGAATACTCTTGCCGCTATTTTAAAAGCCTCAGGCCCGCTTATCCTTATAATGCCTATACCACCTGTGCCAAAGGGAGTCGATATGGCGGCAATTGTATCTATATATGTATGATGTTTTTTAATTTCCTGCATGGCCTGCCTCATTTCGTAAAAGCTTTCTTACCGGCATCTAATTGCTTACTTTATATTATAGTCGAAATGAGCAAAAATAAAAGAGGGCAATCGTCAAATCGCCCCCAGCATCGAGTTTTGCTCGTGTGTGCTTTCCTGTTTTGATATTTTCTACTGTCTACTACCTTCTCATTCTTGATTTCTGCTTAAGAGTAATGACTACCTTTCTGTTGGGATCCTCACCAACGCTGTAGGTTTCTACGTAATCATTATCCTGAAGAGTGGCGTGGATGATTCTTCTTTCATAGGGGTTCATCGGCTCAAGCGTAACACTTCTACGGTATCTGATTACTCTGTCTGCCAGCCTGTCTGCCAGTCTTACAAGAGTTGCCTCTCTTTTTTGTCTGTAATTCTCTATGTCGACCGTAACCCTTTTGTACTCATCACTTCTCCTATTAACCACAAGATTGGTAAGATATTGCAGCGCGTCCAGTGTCTCTCCCCGCTTGCCTATAATTATGCCGCTGTCCTTGCCTGTAACCCTCATAAGGATTGATTCGTCGTCCTCCTCCATTTCAATCTCAACATCAACATCCATTCTGTCAAATATACACTGTAGAAAAAATAACCCTTCTTCTGATTGTGAATTTTTCAGCCTTACCTGAACCTTGGCGTACTTTCCGCCAATTCCGAAGATCCCTTTTGTGCCCTCGTCGATGATATCAATTTCCACATCGTCAATACTCGCATCTAATTCTTCCAGCGCAATATCGATGGCATCCTGTACAGTTTTTGCGGTTTTCTCCAACGTTTCACACATTAGTATTCAGCAGCCTCCTTCTTTGTAGCTAAACCATCCAAGCTACTTCTTTTTTCTGCCCTGGTAATCACTTTTGTTTTGAGTATTTTTCTTGTTTTGGTTACCCCTCTTGCCCTTTTTGCCGCCCTTTTGTCCGCCTTTCGGCACATCTCCCAGCTTTTTATTATCCGTAACACCCTCGTCGGTTGTTGGCTTACTGTCAGTGCCTCCATCATCATTATTCCCCGGCACATTACCATCGGCACCTGCTTCAAGCTCTTTTGCTGCATCCGTTGCATTTTTCCCGGGAATCTTTTTTCCATCATCAGTGTCTTTCTTATTCAAAATATTCTTGTTGATGTACAGCTGCTGGAATATACCAACAACATAACCGATCATCCAGTAGAGAACAACTCCTGCCGGGAGCTTGAAACCAAAAAGCAGTGTCATGACCGGTCCCATCAGCATCATTGAATTATTTGAACAACCAGGCGCATCACTTTTCTGTTCATTGGCTTTCTTCTTGGGCATGGAAAGCTTGGTGGATAAGAATGTGATGCCCGTTGCAGCGATTACAAGAATAAAAAGAGGAATGTATATGCTTGCATTCGGCCCAAACAGCACTTCAGGCTTGTAGCTTGCAACCTCACCCAGATGCAGCCCAAGAAAATTGTTGAAGTTAATCAATTCAGACTTGTCCAATAATCCTGATACCTGCGAAAGAGCTTCCTGATTGTCATGGAAGTAATTCATAGCAACCATTTCCTTCTGAGTACCCATCTGCTGCAGTGTCCTGCCCATCCCCGATGCGGCCACCTCTACTATCTTAGTAATCGCTTCCTCGGATTTCCCAAGCATGAACTTGAGAGGCTGGGCAATAACCCAATAAAGAGAAAGGATAATAGGCATCTGTATCAGCATCGGAAGACATCCACCCGCAGGGTTAACCTTGTTTTCCTGATAAACCTTCATCGTTTCTTCGTTCAGCTTTTCTTTGTCATCCTTGTATCTTTTTTTGATCTCTTCAAGCTGAGGTTGGATTGCCTGCATCTGAGCAGTTGATTTATACTGCTTAAGCGTTAGCGGAATCAAAGCGACTCTGACGATTATTGTAAATACGATAATTGCAAGCCCGTAGTTGCTAAAAGCAACAGTATCGTATATAAATTTCAAGAACGCACCCAATGGTCTGCAAATATAATCAAGCATAAAAATTCCCTTTCGTTCATAGGTTTTATTTTACCGGGTCGTACCCCCCAGGATGATACGGATGACATTTTAACAGGCGCTTTAACGTAAGCCAGCTCCCCTTTAAAATGCCGTATTTAGTTAGCGCATCAATGGCATATTGGGAACAAGTCGGATAAAATCTGCACGTATTCCTGCCTTTCAGCGGCGACAAGTATTTTTGATACCCTCGTATCATTGATATCATGATTCTCTTAAACCATCCCATTTTTCCTGATCAAAGGCCTTCACTTTCTTTAGGAGAAACTTCATTTCTTTCAGAATTACGGCCAATCCGTAATTGGTATCTGCAACCCTCGCCACAAATACTATATCAAGACCGGTTGGTATAAAGTCCTCGTAAAACCTGTAGCTTTCCCGTATCAACCGCTTAGCTCTATTGCGCTTTACACTGTTACCAACTTTTTTGTTGGCCGTAATACCAATCCTGTTTACTCCATAGCGATTCTTCAAAACGTATACTACCACATACCTTCCGGCGAAGAACCTGCCTCTTCTATATATACGTACAAATTCGTAATTTTTCTTCAACGTAACCGTCTTTTTCATTTAATCCTCTTTGCAAACCAATAATTAAAGAAAAAGACCACTCTTGGGCGGTCTCACGCTGAAAGCACTTTTCTTCCCTTTAGCCTGCGTCTTTGTAATACCTTCCTGCCACTGGCAGTTCTCATTCTCTTTCTGAAGCCGTGTTCCTTCTGTCTTTGTCTTTTCTTCGGCTGATATGTCCTTACCATTGTTAACACCCCCGTTCTGTGCCATTACTCCCTATTGTCATCTATAATACCATGTATTCTTAGTATTGCCGATTCAAAAATAAACTTACATTTTAATAGACACCACGGCAATTATATATTAATTCTTTCATTCATGTCAAGAAAACTATTCCGGATTTATAAAAGAAGAAATATTTTCTATTAATTTTGTGTTAAGATATAAGATAGTGCTAGCCTGTGGATAATTGAAGATTTGTAACTTTATTTGTGGATAACTAGTCCTTTTGTCAATTGAATGTTCCCGATTATTCTGATATATTTAGTATTGCATAATAGCCCGTGGAGGAAAAAATATGAATGTACAGCTTTCCGGTTTATGGCCCAGGGTACTGGACCTACTTAAGAATGAGTTGACTGAAATCAGTTACAACACTTGGATTAAGACAATCGAGCCCCTTTCGATTAATTCAAATACTATTGAACTTGGAGTACCTACTGATTTTAACAAAGGCATTCTGGAATCAAGATATATTTCGCTGATATCAAACACAGTGAGGCAAGTTACATCAAGGGATTATAACTTTGTCGTAACTCTTCCGGCCCAGGAGTCCTCCACAAAAAGTTCTAATGTAAATGATTCTTCCTATAACGAAGACCTTTACAATTCCATTTTGAATCCGAAATACACTTTTGATACCTTTGTAATCGGGAACGGTAATAGATTGGCACATGCCGCCTCAGTTGCTGTAGCAGAGGCGCCTGCGCAGGCGTATAATCCGCTTTTTTTATATGGTGGCGTCGGGCTTGGGAAAACGCATCTAATGCATGCCATCGGGCATTACATATTGAGCCAGATCCCGGCATGCAGGGTATTATATGTGTCCTCTGAAAAGTTTACCAATGAGCTGATTAATGCTATCAAGGATGATAGAAACGAGGAGTTTCGCAGTAAATATAGAAATATTGATATTCTTCTTATAGATGATATTCAATTCATTGCCGGCAAGGAAAGAACTCAAGAAGAATTTTTTCACACCTTTAATGCACTTTATGAAGCCAGCAAACAGATCATAATCTCCAGCGATCGTTCGCCAAGGGAGATTAATACGCTTGAGGACAGGCTTAGGTCCAGGTTTGAGTGGGGCCTGGCCGCCGATATTCAATCACCTGATTTGGAGACAAGAATAGCTATTTTGAGGAAAAAGGCTCAATTAGAGAACCTTGTTATCCCTGACGAAGTCCTTAGCTTTATTGCTAATAAGGTAGTTTCCAATATCAGAGAGCTTGAAGGCGCATTAAACAGAGTCATTGCCTACTCGTCCCTTACTGAAACAGAGTTGTCGGAGGATCTTTGTGCGGAAGCTTTGAAGGAAATCTTGGCTGCCGCTAATAATAAGGTAATTGATGCGACTCATATTATTGAAACTGTTGCCAGATATTTTGATTTGCGGCCTGAGGAATTCTATTCCCAGAAAAGAAGCAGGAATATTTCCTTCCCGCGCCAGATTGCAATGTATCTTTGTCGGGACATAATAGGCACGTCTCTTCCGAAAATCGGTAATGAGTTCGGTGGAAGGGATCATACAACGGTTATCCATGCTATTAATAAGATTGAACAGGAGATAGCCGCGGATCCGGAAACGGGGCGTACTATTGAAGAATTGAAGAAGAATATTACAGGAGCATAGCAGCTCGGTTTTCCACATTGTTTTGTTGATATGGGGATAAGAAGTTGTTAATGATCTGTGGATATATTAAAGAGAAATTCGAAAATCCAATTTGCGCACAAACTGTCCACAGATTGGTTAACAGCCCTATTTTAGACGGGTGAATGCTTTGACCGGGTTATGCACTGGATTAACAGCACTTACTACTACTACTGGTTTTTATATTATATTAATAATAAAGACGTTGGAGGTAACCGTGATGAAAGTTATATGTTCAAAGGAAAACCTGCTTGAGGGAATTAATATCGTGCAAAAAGCTGTTTCATCAAAGACCACATTTCCGATTCTGGAGGGAATCCTTTTTGAAGCGGACGACAAGATAAAACTTACCGGAAATGATCTTGAGATTGGAATAGAGTGTTATGTTGAAGCAGATGTTAAGGATACGGGAAAAGTAGTGCTAAATTCCAGAATGTTTGGAGATATTGTAAGGCGACTGCCTGATTCAGAGATACTGATAGAAATAAAAGAGAATAATGTGGTTTCGATAGAGTGTGATAACTCGCTGTTTGAGATAAGAGGAATGTCTTCGGAGGGTTTTCCTGCGCTTCCGTCAATTGAGAAGGAAAATGGCATTAAAATAAGTCAAAAAGTAATAAAGGAGATGATAAAGCAGACAATTTTTGCTGTAAGTCTTGATGAAAACAGGCCGATTCTCACAGGATCGCTATTTGAGTATAGGTCGGGAAGGCTTACTATTGTTTCAATTGACGGTTACAGGCTGGCATTGAGGACCTTGCAGCCTGACAGTCAGGTGCAGGACTGCAGCATGGTTATCCCCGGAAAGACATTGAGTGAGATTTCGAAAATAATACAGCCTGTTGATGATGAGCTCACTATATATGCTACGCATAATCAGATTTTGTTTGATATGGGAAATTGCATTTTAGTTTCAAGGCTGCTCGAAGGGGAGTACCTGAACTATGCGGGTATATTGCCAAAGGAACATGAAACAAAGGTGACAGTTGATACAAAGGAATTGCTGGCTTGTTTTGAAAGGGCTTCTCTTATCATAATAAATGATGAACGTCGCTATCCTGTTAATCTAGATGTGTCTGACGATATGATAGTCATAACATGTAATACTGAAGTGGGAAATGTCAGAGAAGAGATAAGGGTAGATATGGAGGGTAAGAAGCTTGATATATCTTTTAACCCCAAATATTTTATTGATGCTTTAAGGGCTATAGAAAATGAGACAGTAGATATTTATTTTACTACAAATATCGGGCCTTGTACGATAAGGCCGATACAGGGAGACGATTTTGCATATCTGGTGCTTCCGATAAGAAGATAGCGGGGGAAGAGTCCTTTGCATATAAAAAACTTGAGATTAAGAAACTTTAGAAATTATAAGCATCTCGATATAGCGTTTACTGATACATTTAATGTTATATATGGAAACAATGCTCAGGGCAAAACGAATATTATTGAGGCAATATTTTTATGCGCATCAGGGAGATCTCACAGGACCTCCAGGGATGATGAGCTGGTTAAATACGATTCTGCCGGCTTTGAAGTAAACCTTCAGCTAAAAAAGAAAGAATTTGATGAAGAGATCGGGATAGTATTTAATACTGAGAGAATTGCATCGGAAAAGAGAAAGAAAATATGTGTCAATGAGATACCGCTTAAGAAGATAGGTGATCTCATGGGGCATTTGAATGCGGTTATTTTTTCTCCGGAGGATTTGTTAATTATTAAGCAGGGACCCTCGGAAAGGCGCCGATTTATTGATATAACGCTAAGCCAGTTGAGACCCACCTATTTTTATGATCTTCAGAAATATTCCCGTATTTTGTTTCAAAGAAATACTCTTCTTAAAAAGATAAGTTTCCAAAGAAAGCTTGGAGATACGCTAGGCGTGTGGAATAAGCATCTTGTAAAAACAGGTTCCAGGATTGTGAAGGCAAGAATGAATTTCGTTTGCAGATTGAATTCTTTGGCAGAAGCAAGGCATGGAAAATTGACGAATAATGATGAAAGGCTTGAGCTATTATATGATCCCTCCTTCGAAATTGCTCCGGGGAGTACAGATGGTGAAATCGAAGAGCTTTTTTGTAAAGCATTGAAGGAGGTTAACGAGATTGAATTGCGCAGGGGTACTAGTTGTGTCGGTCCTCATAGGGACGACATGCACATTGTTTTAAATGGAGATAGAGCAAAAGTATATGGCTCTCAGGGTCAGCAAAGAACCGCAGTATTATCGATGAAGCTTGCTGAAATTGATTTGATGCAGGAAGAGAGCGGCGAATTTCCTGTGCTATTGCTTGATGATGTGCTTTCCGAACTTGATGACAGAAGGAAGGAATTTCTTTTAGACAGTATTGGTGGATTGCAGACATTTATCACTTGTACTGACAGGAAGTTTTTTAATTTAGGAAGTGATGCTGCGTTTTTTTACGTGGAAAACGGTATAATAGAAAGGGAATAGATTCAAAAAGAGTTGGAGAAAAGCCTGCAAAAGTTTTATGAAGGTAAATAAGGCTTTTGCGATGTAACCTAAATAAAACTTAGCTGCACAATATATAGTGACGAACTTTCATATGTACCCGCAATATATTGTGCTGCGGAACTCAAAACATGTGACATCGCAAAATGCCCTAAATGGTAATCAATTGCAACGCAAGTTTATTTAGGATACAATATATAGATAAAGTTTGTTTGGAGGTAGGTATGTTTTTGCATATTGGTGGGGATGTGGTAATTCCTATGAAAAATGTTATAGCGATAATGGATATTGATACTACCACTTTGTCCAAGGATACAAGGGAGTTCTTGAAGACTGCGGAGGAAGAGGGATTTGTCGAATCCATATGCAATGATTTGCCTAAATCTTTTATTATTGCTGAAAGTGATAAAAAGAGTAAGGTTTATTTGTCACCAATTTCTTCACTAACACTACAGAAGAGATCAGGACGCGTGAAATATAGAGTTTGTTTATGATAAAAAAGGCTTTTGAGATATATTGTGTAGCGGAACTCAGAACATGTAACATTGCAAAATGCCCGATAAACAGGAGGATAATATGGAATTGAATAACTATGAAAATCACGAAGTATATGATGAAAACAAGATACAGGTACTTGAAGGGCTTGAGGCTGTTCGGAAAAGGCCTGGTATGTATATAGGGACTACTTCATTAAGAGGCTTGCACCATTTGGTATATGAAATTGTTGCAAATAGTATTGACGAAGCTCTTGCCGGTAGGTGCGATGAAATTATTATTGTTTTAAATAAGGATGATACCGTGACCATATCTGACAACGGAAGCGGAATTCCGGTGGGCATGCACCCGAAGATGGGAATTCCCACTATTGAGGTTGTACATACTATGCTTCATGCAGGCGGTAAATTCGGCCAGGGCGCTTATACAGTATCAGGTGGGCTGCACGGAGTGGGTGCGGCTGTGGTTAATGCGCTATCTGAGTATATGGAGGTTGAGGTAAAGAGAGATGGTAAGATATATAAGCAAAGATACGAAAAAGGAAAGGCAGTAACGCCGCTTTTATTGGTGGGAGAATCTGACTCTACCGGAACGAAAACTGTTTTTAAGCCGGATGCGGAGATTTTTGAAGAAACGGTATTTGATTATGATTCTATGATTGTCCGATATAGAGAAATGGCATTTTTAAACAAGGGTATTAAGATCAGACTGATTGACGACAGACAGGAGGAGAGAATTGAAAAGTTCCTTCACTATGAGGGCGGAATTGTTTCCTTTGTGCAGTATATTAATAAGGATAAGACTGTATTGCATGATTTGCCGGTCTATATAGAAGGTGAGAGGGGCACTTCCTTATGTGAAATAGCCTTGCAGTATAATACTCGTTACGTTGAGAACATATACACCTATGCAAATAATATAGCTACGACTGAAGGCGGGACACACCTTACAGGTTTTAAAACAGCTATTACCAAGGTGATAAATGATTACGCGCGAAAGTATAATTTTGTAAAGGAGAATGAAAAGAACCTTATGGGTGAGGATGTAAGGGAAGGAATTACAGCGATAGTTAGCGTTAAGCTTCTCGATCCTCAGTTTGAAGGGCAGACAAAGACTAAGCTGGGCAACAGTGATATTAGAAGTCTTGTTGAGGGAGTAGTTACAGAAAAACTTGCGAGCTATCTGGAAGAGAACCCTACTGTTGCTAAAATTATCATGGAAAAATGCTTGACTGCTTCCAGAGCCAGGGAGGCGGCAAAGAAAGCGAGAGAATTAACCAGAAGGAAGTCTGTGCTTGAAACCACGACATTGCCGGGGAAATTGGCGGATTGTTCTGAAAGGGATCCCTCCTTATGTGAGATATATATTGTGGAGGGTGATTCGGCAGGCGGTTCGGCGAAGCAAGGCAGGGATAGAAAATATCAGGCTATACTCCCGCTGTGGGGTAAAATGCTTAATGTGGAGAGAGCCCGCATTGACAAGGTATATCAAAACGAGAAGCTTTTGCCGGTCATTACCGCATTGGGTGCCGGGATCGGAGAGGACTTTGATCTAAAAAAGCTCAGATATGACAGGGTGATTATCATGGCTGACGCCGATGTTGACGGCGCTCATATAAGAACGCTCTTACTCACATTTTTCTACAGATATATGAAGCCTCTGGTGGCGGAGGGACATGTATATATTGCGAGGCCGCCATTGTTTAAGGTATATAAGGGCAAGGAAGAGTACTATGCATATACTGACCAGGAGGTAGACGATATAAGAGAGAGAAAGAATTGGAAGAAAGAAGATTATGATATTCAAAGATATAAGGGTCTGGGAGAGATGAGCTCAGAGCAGCTATGGGAAACTACAATGAACCCTGAAACCAGGACGATGTTGAGAGTAAGGATGGACGATGAGAGTAGCATTTCAGTGGATGAAACATTTACGGTACTTATGGGAGACAAGGTTGAGCCCAGAAGAGATTTCATTCAAGAGAACGCAAAGTATGTGACTAATTTGGATATATAGGGATGTTGAAATGGAGCAGGCAGCATAATGAAAAGATTATGACTGCCTGTTTTTTGATTTAGGCGCTGGACACTCCATATCCATGGCTTGGGACGCAGCGCCTGCGGCGTCCATGCCGCAGGTTGTAGTCCTCGATGTTGCATTTGAATCTCGCCAGTATAAACAGCCTGCAACTATACCTCCATATGATCAGTTACTTGCAGCCGCGCCTCACAAGCCAACTATATGGAAATGTTTCACGTGAAACATAGCCGGTTTTGACCGACCAGAGAGCCAAAGAAGGGTAGGTTGGCAAGGCAATAAATCATGCATCAGGTTATGTCATAGGCAGCTACAGATGAATAGGCGGATACCGGTAGCAGATTTCGTCGCAAACAGGCTGTTAGAAGCATGGCTTGCTGCAATGCGGTCGCAGGCTGGTCGCAGGCAAAGCCTCATGTATATTGCGAGGGTGATACGTGCTGGCGCACTCAATATACTAGCTGCTCGCCCATGCATCCTGGGCAATTCTGCATCCTGCCTCAGTACCAGCGGGTTTGCCGTCCATGGCAAACCTTGATGTCCATATGTCCGCATTACAACATCGTCACGTTTCACAGCCAGTAAATGCTCCTGCATATGCTACCTGACATCTGCGAATCATCTGTGGCTGCTTTCAACACATATTGTCATCCTGAGTGAAACGAAGGGTTCTTTTAAGAGGAGTAAGGTTCTTCGCTGACGCTCAGAATGACATAGGGGTATAGTGTCAGGCATGGCAGCAAATCATACATCAGGTTACCGGATCATCGGGAATGCCTGATAAAATAGATATAGGTACTGCTGAAAATTTCAACTAATGGGAAGAAATATTCATAAAAAATCTTGTTTTATAGACGACTTACAATAAAATGAGCCGAAATAAGGACTTTTTGCTGTAATTGTACCCCATTACCTGCAAAAGTTAGCAGTGCGGTCTGATTTTAGCATCCATGCTCCCTTTCTTAAGCTCCAAAGCCACTTATAAGTGTATAAAAAGCTTCGTGATGCACTCGTTGAAAAAAGATAAAAACAGGAAAATGCACACGACGCGCATTTTAGGCGCGTCTGAACCAGGGGCTGGTCGTGGAGTTTCGCTATTATGTATGTTGTAATAGTAATTCGTGCTGGCGCACTCAACATACTATCTGCTCGCCTATGCAACCTAGATGGCGAATAAGGGACGATTGTCACACAGGTTTTAGACGATTGGTGCATAGAAGCATTTTCGTAACAGCCATTTGCGAAGCATATCCGGCTGAAATAGAGAGGGGCTCGATGCCCCGGATGCATGGGCGAGCAGCAAGTGCAAATTGCGGCCAGCCCCCGAGATTTCCTTCGTACCCCCATTAGCCACCACGGCGTTTGAGTGGCGCCTTTTTCGCCGTTTTGGGCGGTCAAAACCGGCCCCACATAGAACAAAATTATAAAGAATTCCAATATAGATGTAAAATCTTCATAATTAATGTTATAATATCTGCAAGCATATCAATGTAGGTACACTATAATATGGGGAGTGAAATAATTGGCCAAGGTAATAGCTATTGCAAACCAAAAGGGTGGAGTAGGAAAAACCACAACTGCCGTAAACCTTAGTTCCTGTCTTGCAGTTAAGGGTAAAAAGGTGGTTATTATTGATGTGGACCCACAGGGCAACACAACAAGCGGCCTTGGAATCGATAAGAAAACAATAGATAAATCTGTATATGATGTCATTATTAATGATGAGAAAATAGAAAATGTATTGATCAAAACAGTTGTAGACAACTTATTCCTGTGCCCTTCTAACATTCAGCTGGTGGGTGCCGAAGTTGAATTGGTCTCTTTTATTTCAAGAGAGACAAGAATGAAGATGGCGATAGAGAGAATAAGGGATAAATACGATTTTATTTTAATTGATTGCCCGCCGTCACTTGGACTTCTCACTTTAAATTCGCTCACTGCATCCGACACTATATTGGTTCCAATACAATGTGAATATTATGCTCTTGAAGGATTGAGCCAGCTTATGAATACGGTAAATCTTGTGCAAAGGCACTTAAATCCGGCACTGGACGTGGAGGGTGTGGTATTAACTATGTTTGATGCGCGTACCAATCTTTCCATTCAAGTGGTAGAGGATGTTAAGAAGCATTTCCGGAACAAGGTTTACAGGACTATCATACCAAGGAATGTGCGGCTCAGTGAAGCGCCCAGCTTTGGACTTCCTATTATATTATACGATCCTAAGTCAAAGGGTGCGGAGTGTTATCTTGATCTTGCGCAGGAAGTTATAGATTATTCTGAGGAGGTGGGATCGTAGATGAAAAAGGGATTGGGGAAGGGTTTAGGCGCATTGATTACATCGGCCGATACCGGTGATACAGGTGTTAAAGAAATTAGAATAAATGATATGGAGCCTAACAGCGGACAACCCCGTAAGGCATTTAACGGCGAAAAGATAGATCAGCTTGCACAGTCTATAAAGCAACATGGTGTGGTTCAACCCTTGATAGTACAACGTGATGGGGTCGGATATAAAATCGTCGCCGGCGAAAGAAGATGGAGAGCCGCGAAAATTGCCGGTTTAAGGACCGTTCCTGTTATAGTTCGTGAATTGTCAGATAAGCAGGTAATGGAGATAGCGCTGATTGAAAACCTGCAACGTGAGGACTTGAATCCAATAGAGGAAGCTGAAGCCTACAACAAGCTAATTGATGATTTTGGCATGACACAGGAGGAGATATCCGCCACTGTTGGAAAAAGCAGGCCTGCTATTGCTAATTCACTGAGGCTGCTTTCGCTTCAAGGACAGATTAGGAAGCTACTAATTGAAGGTGAGATAACAAGTGGACATGGAAGGGCTTTACTGTCTATAGAAGAGAAATCAGTTCAACTAAAGGTCGCTGCAGAAATTATTGGGAAACAGTTAAGTGTGCGTGAAACAGAATTGCTTGTAAAACGTCTAAAGACTAAAAAGAAAGCAAAAACGAAAAAATATGATAATGATGCGGAATATCGGGCTATTGAGGATAGATTCAGAGAAGCGTTCGGAACAAAGGTAAATATAATGAATAGCGAGAAAAAGGGTAAGATTGTTATTGAATATTACTCCTTAGACGAACTTGACAGGATCATCAGTCTTGTGGAAAAGATGAATAAATAGGGGATATGGGGAGGTATTTTTAAATGTTTCACGTGAAACATTTTCCTATATTATGCTTTACAAAAGATATTGTGAAGGAGAAAAGGCATGGATAAGGTTTTTGGTATTCCATTTGAATGGATTATAGTAATTGGGCTCAATTTCTTTTTATTATTTATTTTGTTTATCATGAATTTTTCAAGTAAAAAAAAGATACGGAAATTGAATGCGAAGTATTATAAGTTTATGAATGGTTTAAGTGGGGCAAACATTGAAGAGGTTCTATATGATTGCATTGAAAAGACAAATAGCGTCATAGGGAAAAATAAGGAATTGGAATACCAACTAAATACCATTAAAAGGAATATGTACTACTGCGTGCAAAAGGTTGGAATTATAAGGTATAATGCTTTTGATAACGTAGGGAGTGATTTGAGCTTTTCCATAGCGTTACTTGATTACAATGATGACGGGGTTGTAATAAGCAGCCTCTATTCCAGAGAAAGTTCTTCGATTTATGCTAAGCCTGTTTTAGGAGGTAAATCCAAGCATGCGCTTTCTTCAGAAGAGGTTAAGGCAATTGATACTGCAAGGAGGACGCACATTTCGAATTACTCTGATTAATATGGAGAAGGAATCATTTTACTCGGTGACAGGAATGTATTATAATAGTTTTACTATAAGGCTTTTGCAATGTAACCTTAATATAGATTAGCTGCACAATATATAGTGACCGACTTTCATACATGCCCGCAACATATTGTGTAGCGGAACTCAAAATAAGCTACATCGCAAAATGCCCACAATGGCAACATACAAGTGGAAAGAGGGATAATATGCTTGACATTAAATTATTGCGCAGTGACCCGGAGCAGCTGCAAAGGGCTCTGCTGAAGAGCAAAGGTAAATTCGATATAGATGGGTTTATGGCTTTGGATGTTAAAAGACGCGAGCTCATTTTTAATGCAGAAACTATGAAAAGCAAGCAGAATGCTGCCTCTAAGCTAATACCTCAATATAAGAAGGAAGGTAAGGACACGTCTTCTCTTATGGACGAGATGAAGGCACTTTCAAATGAAATAAAGGAACTGGATCAACAGATCAGAGAGACGGATGAACAGATTGCGGAGATTGTTTTGACCATACCGAATATCCCGAATGAAGGCGTTCCGTTGGGAGATAGTGATTCGGACAATCAGGAAATAAGGAAATGGGGTACACCTGCTAAATTTGATTTTGAACCTAAGGCTCATTGGGACATTGGTGAAGCACTTGACATACTCGACTTCTCGAAGGCCGCAAAGGTGACCGGCGCGCGATTTACATTCTATAAAAATGCCGGGGCCAGGCTGGAAAGAGCATTAATGAATTTCATGCTTGACCTTCATACACAGAAGCATGGATATACTGAGGTGTTCCCACCCTTTATGGTTCATAGAAATAGTATGGTGGGGACCGGTCAGCTTCCCAAATTTGAAGAGGATGCTTTTAAGGTGGCAAATACGGAGTATTTCCTGATTCCCACAGCTGAGGTACCTGTAACAAATATGTATAGAGAGCAGATTCTTGATTTGAAGGAGCTTCCCATATACCATACGGCTTACTCTGCCTGCTTCAGAGCGGAGGCAGGCTCAGCCGGGCGTGACACAAGGGGATTGATACGGCAACACCAGTTCAACAAAGTGGAGCTGGTTAAGTTTACAACGCCGGAAAGCTCCTATGAAGAGCTGGAAAAGCTGACGGATGATGCAGAGGAGGTGTTGCAGCTTTTGGGGCTTCC
This sequence comes from uncultured Oscillospiraceae bacterium, assembly GCA_964404395.1. GTDB lineage: Bacteria > Bacillota > Clostridia > Acetivibrionales > DTU013 > JAAYBT01. The sequence goes on from CAYOKA010000032.1 coordinate 19,480, forward strand.
CTATCGAGTTGTTAAGCTGTGCATCGGAGATCTTGGATTTGCATCGGCACTGACATATGATCTTGAGGTGTGGATGCCCAGCTACAACAGATATGTAGAGATTTCCTCCTGCAGCAATTTCGAATCCTTCCAGGCTAGAAGGGCGGACATAAAGTTCAGGAGAGGACCGAACGAAAAGACGGAGTTTGTTCACACGCTTAATGGGTCCGGCGTTGCCTTGGGGAGAACGACTGCATGTATTCTGGAAACCTACCAGAGGGCTGACGGCTCTGTTGAAGTACCTGAGGCTTTGAGAAAGTATATGGGCGGCCTGGAAGTTATTAAGGGGTGAGCAAAAGGATATGAGTGCAAGTGCGATGTGAAAAGAAAAGGAGATGGAGCTTCGGAATTAAGCGTTTCTTGCGTTGGCTGGAAACAGATGTGGTAAGCATTTTCCTAAAAAACAAGCAAAACATGACAGGAAAAGGCAGATCAATACGCCGGTAAAGTGACGGATTAACGGTGTTGACAAAGACTCGGCCATATAGTAAAATAAACTACGTTGCTCAAATAAGCCTTGGAGAGATGGTCGAGTTGGTTTAAGGCACCGGTCTTGAAAACCGGCGTAGTCGTGAGGCTACCGTGAGTTCGAATCTCACTCTCTCCGCCATATAGA
>CAYOKA010000033.1:0-20134 GCA_964404395.1 uncultured Oscillospiraceae bacterium
AATCTCAAGGATTTTTCGTCCAGCGGCAACTTCCCGTCCGACTGGCACTTCACGCACAATAATCTACTCTGTCATTTATCAAAGTATATGAAACATATTATAGACCAATCAGTTACAGTAGGCAATAGCAAATGTGTTTTTGCAATGTATTTTTTAAGGATTTTCAGTACCCGTCATGCTGGTTTGTACCTCCTCTATCCAGCCTAACCATTGATACAATAATGCACATCGGCTTTGCAATGAATATACTATATTGGTACCGAATAATCATATAAGAGGATTATACATGGAAAACCGCGAGATTTTCATAAACATGATAAATGGCAACTTGAACGAAATAAATGACACAATCAATTGTCTATATGTTACTGCAAACATCTGCGTAAAAAATCAGCTTTTAGACCACCTGCGCGGAAATATGTCCAATGTTTATTTGCTGATACAGGGTATGCAATCCGGCATAGCTTTGCAAAAAGGCGCGAGCATGAACATCCCTCAGGCCATTGGCGAGAGATTATTCACATTGGAAGAGCTGTCAAGATATAATGGCAGGGATGGCAATCCGGCTTACGTTGCGGTGAACGGCGTCGTATATGATGTAACCGACAATGCTGCTTGGGGTGCAGCAACCCATTTTGGTCTGGCGGCAGGCACAGATGTAACGAGCCAGTTTGCCTCATGCCACGCCGGCCAGCCGATCCTCAGTAAATTGAAGGTGGTTGGGAAGATGGTAGAATGAATCAAACGTACAACCCTTGTCTTAATTATTCAACGAGTCTGGAAACGGCCCGTGTGCTTGTTAATAAGGCCATAGAAGCTGTCAAACAGAAGAAGATCCGGAAAAGTAATCTGATATGGCTTGAACTGACAGGATGCTCCGGAAACATCATCTCTCTTCTCAATGGGGCAAATCCGGACTTCAAAAGTCTGGCTTCACAAATGGTGAATTTTATCTACGACAACAGTCTTATGGCCGCTGAGGGCGAAGCTGCCATGGAAAAGCTATTCAACATGACCGGCAGGGATTATATATTGGCAATTGAAGGTGCCGTTTCTACCAAAGACAAGGGTTTATACAACATTATCGGAAGATGGAAAGAACAGCCGGTAACAGCATACGAAGTCATCAAAAAATTCGGTGAGCAGGCTACTTACGTTATCGCAGTTGGAACCTGTGCCTCCGACGGCGGTATTTCGGCAGCAAGGCCAAATCAAGCGGAATGCGTCGGTATTCAAGATCTGCTAAATAGAAAGGTCATCAAGCTGCCAGGTTGTCCCTGCCATCCGGACTGGTTTATGGGAACACTTGCCTATGTCATGCTTTTTAGCCAGCCGGAGCTGGATGCCAGACAAAGACCGCTCATGTTCTACAGCACATTGATTCATGATGCCTGTCCCAGAAGACCATTTTTTGACCAGGGCATCTTTGCCTCAAAGCTGGGAGATAAAACCTGCATGTTCAAGCTTGGATGCAGAGGACCGGTCACAAGGGTCGACTGCCCGATTCGAAAATGGAACGACCGCGTGAACTGGCCTATTGGCGATGACAGTCCCTGTATTGGCTGTGCCATGTTTGGCTTCCCTGACAAAATGGAGCCCTTTATCAGCTACGATATAACATAAGGCAGCCAGACCGCAAACCTTCGAAATGGACTGAAAGATTCGAATGAGGTGATAAAAACGAAGAAAATCGTCATCAACCCGGTTACTCGAATCAGCGGGTTTATGGAAATAGAAGCAGACATAGATAACAATATTGTGGCGGACGCGCGGACGGAGGGCCTGCTTTTTAGAGGATTTGAGAAAATGCTGGAGGGAAGAAGCCCCTTCGATGCTGTATATTTTACACAGCGGATTTGCGGGATTTGCTCCGCAGCGCACTCCGTTGCTTCCACACTCGCTTTGGAAGATGCACTTGGCATCCAAGTATCTGAGCAGGGCAGATATTTGCGGGACATCACTCATTGTTGTGAGTTTCTCCAAAATCATATCAGACACTTTTATCAATACACCGCGCCTGATTTCATCAAGTTTCCGGAGGGTAATACTCTATTTGAAACGGATCATAAGGACTTCCGACTGCCTCGGGAGAAAAACGATAGAATTGTCCGTCACTACTTTGACTCTCTTGAATATAGCCGAAACGCACATGAAATGATGGCAATTTTAGGCGGGAAAGCACCGCATAACCACGGAGTTTTCATCGGTGGAATCACTACGCAGGCTAAGCCTGAGAAAATAGTGCGACTGCGTTCTCTGCTTGTGAATATCAGGTGCTTCGTCTGCGAAAAAATAATCCCGGATGCCTTTATAATCGCCGAATACTACCGTGAATATTTTGAAATCGGGCGAGGCTACGGGAATCTTCTCACCTTCGGCTGCTTCAACGGATATAAAAGGCTGGGTATGCTATACGTCAAGCCATCAACATACAGCAAGGGCGAAATTAAGGAGCTTCATCCCAACGAAATTACCGAAACAGTTTATTCATCCTGGTACACAGCGAGGCCGGAAACCTATACGCCTTTTCAAACCATTCCGGAAGCGGACATGAAAAAGGCCGGTGCCTATTCATGGGTGAAGGCACCACGTTACAGGGGGCTCCCTTATGAGGTTGGACCGCTTGCAAGAATGTGGCTTTGCGGCGGTTACAGGAATGGAATCTCCACCATGGATCGAACTTTGGCCAGAGCGCTGGAAGCAAAAAAGATTGCAGATATCATGCTAATCTTACTTGATAATCTCATTCCCGGACTAGATGTTCAAAAAGAATATGAAGCCCCGCAAAGCGCCTATGGAGCTGGTCTGGTTGATACCACGCGCGGCGCTTTAGGGCATTGGATCAAAATTGAAAATCAGGTGATTTCACTTTACCAGATCATCACCCCGTCCGCCTGGAACCTTTCCACCAGAGACCGAGACAACTTACCGGGGCCGGGAGAAAAGGCTATGATTGGCACGATAATTGTAAATCCAAACAATCCGGTGGAGCTTGGACGAATCATCCGATCATTTGATCCCTGCGTTTCCTGCGCCACACATGTCTACTCGAAAGGCAATCTGATCAAGAGTATGCAGGTGGTGCCATGAAACGAGTCCTTGTAATCGGGATCGGCAGCACCGTCATGACGGATGACGGTGTCGGAACATGGGTCGTGGAAGCCATTGAAAACAGACTGTGCAAGCATAATATCTCATCCTTTATCGGGGAAACGGACTTTCAATGCTGCTTTGAGGAAATAAAACCAGGTGATCTTGTGGTTATCATCGATGCTATGACTCAAGGCAACCAGCCGGGAAGGATCAATGTCATGCCCCTGAGTGAAGCTATAGAAAACCGCAGCAGGTTTCGATCGCAGCATGAATTCAGCCTTCTCGACCTGATTGACTTTCACACTCCCCAGATGCAGGGTTATTTTATCGGGATAGAACCGGCTATAATTGATTTCGGCTTCGGCCTCAGTGACCCACTAAAGGATAGCTTTGAGCAGATTTGTTCTAATGTAATAAAGGAAATCTTACATATCAAGGAGGATACGGTAGATGCATGATACGCACATGATTGAGAAAATATATCAATCCATCGTTGCCCTTTGTAGACAGAATAGGATTGTCCAAGTAAACGAAATTGAGATTGAAGTGGACGAGGGCAGTCATATTGAGCCGGCGCATCTGTTAGCTCATCTGGCTGATCGGGATAAGGCGATATTCGGTGAATGGACCACAGTTCATATGGAACACAAACCCTATGAAAAGCTTACGGCGGTTATCAAAAGCATAGGCGGCAATGGATATCCCGATTTTCCCACCCAAACAAGCACACCGGAGGCCAACACAGCGAATATCCTGCCTGCGGATATCCTGCCTGCGGATATTGCAGTGTGCGAAAGTTGCCTAAAGGAGTTCAACGCACCCGAAAACAGGCGTTATAAATATCCTTTTGTCAGTTGCACAAATTGCGGACCGAGATACTCCATAATCGAAAGCCTGCCCTACGATAAGGGCAACACGACCATGTCCGAATTTACTATATGTCCCCAATGCGAAGCTGAATATCGGAATCCGGGCAACCGGAGATTTAACTCCCAAAGCAATTCTTGCCCGGAGTGTGGACCAGTTTTGAAGCTCCTGGACGCCCAGGGCAACACCCTTGATGCGTCCGATCCGGCAAAGATGGCAAAGGAGCTGATTGGTCAAGGAAAAATCCTTGCAGTGAAAGGAATTGGGGGGTATCACCTTTGCTGCAATGCAGAAGCACAGGCAGCAGTGCAAAGGCTTCGAGCGCTGAAACACAGGCCGCAAAAGCCGCTGGCCGTTATGGCGCGCGACATCGAAGCCGTCTACAAAATCTGTCAGCTATCCGATCTGGAAAAAGCAATTCTGACCGGTAGCCGCAAGCCGATCCTGTTGCTCCTTAAAAAAGTACCGAGCTTTCTTCCCGGAAATATCACACCTAAACAGAAAAGGCTAGGGGTCATGCTCCCCTATTCGCCGCTGCAATACCTTCTTTTTTCTGATAATGTCGATTACCTTGTTATGACCAGCGGAAATATTAGCGGTTCCTCGATTTGCTATCAGGACGATACTGCGATTCAGGCTCTTGGTACAATTGCTGAATATTTCCTCACCCACAACCGTAAGATTAAGGTTCCGGTGGATGATACGGTCGTTAAAGTCGTTGATGGCCATGAAGTGCTTGTCCGTTGTGGGCGGGGCTATGCGCCATTGACCATTCCCATTCATACAGACAAGGCGATTATGGCGGTCGGAGCGGAGCAAAAAAGCTCCGTCTGTATTGCTCAAAACGGCTTTGCCACCGTCAGCCAATACATAGGCGATTTGGATGAATATCAAACATGTCGTGCCTTTGAGCTACAGATAGAGCATTTCAAAGGCCTAATTCATCTTCATCCGGAGATTCTAGCCGGTGACCTGAATCAGGATTATCTCTCCTCGCGCTATGCAAACGAGCAGGTAGGGCAAAAGCTCGCGGTTCAGCATCACTTCGCACATATGGCAGGCTGTATGGCGGAATACAGGTTGACTCACGATGTAATCGGCATCATATACGACGGAACAGGCCTTGGCACAGATGGCGGAGTATGGGGCGGAGAGTTCCTGACGGGATCCTTGTCCGGATTTACAAGGTCCGGGCATTTGGAATATGTGAAGCTTCAGGGCAGCGACAGCGTAGTAAAGGAGCCGTGGAGGTGTGCTGCCTCCTATCTTTTCGCCCTTGGCATCGAGCCGGGCGGCTTTTTGCCTCAAATAGATCCCAACTCATTGCAGGCGGTTCAAGCAGGTTTACACGGTGGAATTCAATGCTTCCAATCGTCAAGCATGGGAAGGCTGTTCGATTGCGTTGCGGCTCTGTGTGGTTTTCAGACAAAAATCTCCTATGACGCCCAGGCGGCGATTGAACTGGAAAGCTTATCTGAAGCAGGGATATCTGATTGTTACTGCTACCAAATATATGATGGCGAGAATGGTTTTATCCTCGCATATAAGGATATGCTTATAGACATCCTGTGCGATTTACAAAATCATGTGCCTATATCCATCATATCCTCCAGATTTCATAACACCGTAGTGGAGGTAAGCGCCGAATGTGCCTGCAGAATCCGTGAAAAGACCGGGCTGGTGGATGTTGTCCTAAGCGGCGGTGTATTTGAAAACACCTATCTGCTTGAACTGCTTATTATGAAGCTCAGAAATATGAATTTTACAGTGTATTACAACCGACTGACACCAACAAATGATGGCGGCCTTTCCTTTGGTCAGGTGGCAGTAGCCGGTGCGATTTTTAGGGAAAAGTAATATGTGCCTTGCGATTCCAGCCAAAGTTATAAAAACGAATGGAACCCATGCCCAAGTCGATATCATGGGTATCAGAAAAAAGAGCAGTGTTTTGCTGATAGATGAGCTTAATATCGGCGATAAGGTCATGGTGCATGCCGGCTTTGCCATTTGCAAAATTGATGAAGAGTATTTTGATTTTATAAGGAACACTCTTCAGGAAATGATGGTCGATTCCCCATGACACAAGAAGAAAAGAAACTCATAGGAAAAATACTTGCACAAATTAATAAATCTATTAAGAGCGATATTCGCATCATGGAGGTCTGTGGCACGCACACTCATCAAATCGCAAGGTTTGGAATAAGAAAGCTTCTCACCCCCAGGATTCACCTTGTTTCCGGCCCCGGCTGTCCGGTATGTGTTACAGAGCCGGGCTATATTGATGTTTTGATTGCCCTTTTAAGGCATGCCAACATTTCGGTTGCCACCTTCGGTGATCTTCTGAGAGTCCATGGTTCATCAGCCAGTCTGGAAGATGTGAAATCCCTTGGGTATAAAGTTATTACGGTCTACTCGCCGGAAGATGTGTTAGCTCTGGCAAAAAGACGTAAAGGTGAACATATCGTTTTGGCAGCGGTTGGCTTTGAAACTACGGCTCCTCTTTATGCAGCACTGCTCCGGACAGCTCAGAAGGAGAAAATTCAGAATTTATCTCTTCTCACATCACTGAAGCGGATGGAACCGGCAATCCGCTTTATCTTAGGGGAAGCCGGAGTCCATGTAGACGGAATGCTCTGTCCGGGACATGTTGCAACAATTACCGGTATCGGACCTTTCTTGCCTGTCACCTCCGATTATAATATCCCCGCGGTGATCTGTGGATTTGAGGCAATGGACCTTATTGTTTCTATCTGCATCTTATGTAAGCAAATCAGCGGAGAAGCTCCCCTTAGCTTGATAAACACATACAGGAGGTGTGTCAATGACGTCGGAAATCCCGCTGCTATTCGTTTGATTAACGAAGTATTCCAAATATCCGACGTGAGCTGGAGAGGAATAGGAATGATTACCGGTTCTGCACTCACCCTAAACAATAGCTATGAAAAATATGACGCACGCAAGAGATTCGGCCTGAAAATTGAAACAGCTACTTCCTCTTTCCCTGAGGGCTGCGAATGCGGAAAAGTTTTAATTGGAGAAATAACACCTGACCTGTGTAAAAACTTTGGATGCCTGTGTACCCACGACCACCCTATGGGGCCCTGCATGATATCTTCAGAGGGAGCATGTTCAGTATATTACTGGTTTGGAGGCGGTTAAGTGTATGCGCGTAGGTTTGGAGGTGGCAAAATGTATGCTTGTAGGTTTGGAGGCGGTGGAATTTGAATGAAAAGATTACACTCAGGCACGGCGACGGAGGCCTTCATACTAACAAACTGATCAGGGATATTTTCTTCCGTCATTTTAACAATGATATTCTTACCGGATATCAGGACGCCGCCATTTTTCCATTGGAGAACAGGCGTCTGGCCTTTACGACAGATGGCTTCGTTGTAAAGCCCATCTTTTTCCCGGGCGGAAACATCGGAAAGCTTGCCGCATCCGGAACCATTAACGATCTGACGGCTGCCGGGGCTGTTCCACTCTATCTGAGCGCAGGCTTCGTGATAGAGGAAGGTTTTGAGATGGAAATCCTCGATCAAATCGCTGCGTCTATTAGTGAAGTATGCAATTCGGTGGGAGCGAAGATCGTGACTGGAGACACGAAGGTCGTTGAAAAGGGCTTGGTTGACGGAGTATATATCAACACATCAGGTATCGGGATAGTACATAAATGTTTTCTTCCCAGGCAGATAGGCAACGATGATGAAATTATCCTGACAGGAACAATCGCGGATCATGGTACGGCAATCCTGCTGAAACGATTTTATCTTGGACTTGAAAGCGATATCGTAAGTGACTGCATGCCATTAGCAGAAATTATTCCGGCACTCGGCGATCTCATCAAGCATGTGAAGCTGATGCGAGATCCAACAAGGGGCGGACTGGTCACCGCTCTTTGCAAAATATCTGAAAGCAATCATCTTGGTGCTTTGATTGAAGAAGAAAAATTGAAAATCCGACCGGCTGTTCGCGCTGTCCATGATCTCTTAGGCACAGATCCCCTATACTTTGCCAGCGAGGGAAGGATGATTCTCGTTGTTGAAAAAGGCTATGGCAGGCAGATCATAAACATCATAAAGTGTTTGGAGAGCTGTTGTGATGCAGAAATAATCGGAACATTCAACAATATGTACAGCAAAGTATGCCTGCGTACAATAGTGGGAGGCGAACGGATACTCAGCATGCTGGAGAATCAAATAATAACCAGAATCTGTTGAAATCAATGTTGAATTAGCATAAGGCTGTTATATATGCAGAAAACCCGCTGTCTAGCGGGTTTTCTGACGATCTTTTGGTGCCGAAGGCCGGACTCGAACCGGCACGGTATCGCTACCGGTGGATTTTGAGTCCACTACGTCTGCCAATTCCATCACTTCGGCATATACAAAGCGGTTCTTTCCGCAAAAGGATTATACAATAGATTATTGCATGATGTCAAGAAAACAGAATAACAAATCTAATTAATATTTTCGGTATTTGTTATCGTGTTTGCATCTTCAAATATGATTTCCTGTCTAACCATCCCATACTTTTCTGCCTGTGAAATAATTTGCTCCTCGGTCAGGTTCTCCATCGGATCTCTACCTGCAAGATAAATCATGCTGGCAACGGCAGTAATGATGATACCGATCCCTATCCCAAGAAGAATGCTTTTTAAATGGAATTGGTTCATTTCATGCCCTACCTCATTTCTTAAGACCGATAATTAATTCGACCTCTCCCTTTCCCATATTTAGTTCCCTTGCTATATCGAGACTTTTCATTCCTCCCTTGCTGAAGCTGAGCACCTGTGCATACTTTTTTCTTAGCGGAATTACCTTTTCCTTTTTGACTGTAGGATTTGAATGAATATCCATGTTTGTAGCCCTTGTATAAGCTGCAGTAACTGTATCTGCACTATTTACGGCAACCGCAAATGTGCTGCTATTCTCAACAGCGCGGATTTTAGGCTCAGATAATGAGGCAGTCGCAACGGCATCTGCCGCTGATTGGACAACAGTATCTTCAATAATATCATCAATGGTTTCATCAATAACAGAAGCATTAACAGTATTATCGGAAATATCTGAATCCACATAGATGCTTTGAGCCTTTTGTGTCAATTTGTCGACTCTCTTTGTTGCGTCCATAAGATTCCGGGTCAATTCCTCATTCTTCAAATCCATCTGATTGACAATATAATCAGAATAATTGTTTAATTCATCAATCATAAGCTCCGCATCACTTATAATCTCAGTAAGCTCCTGTTTTTTATCATCGAAATTTTTGGTGAAATCGAACACCTTTTTCTTGTCGAGAAAAATGCAAATGAGAGAAACTATTATCAGAAGTATTCCTAAAAATATGAAACTGACATAAAAACCGTTCATCCCTTCACCTCATACCGGCTACCGCTCTGATCATATATGATATATGCTCATCCATTCGGCACCTGTTTTATCTTCTGTTGGGCATTTTGCGATGTAATACATTTTGAGTTCCGCCAGCCAAATTATATTAAGGTCATATCGCAAAAGCTTTTAGTTAATAACTGTAACACAAAATACTAAGCTAAATCTTAATATCTATTGTACTAGTACTTATCTCATTATTCAACCTGTTTTTTTCCTGTTCTTCCTTCTTTTCAGTATCATGGCCGTCTTTTCCTTTTTTACCGTCTCCTTGTTGTCTTTGCTTCTGTTTTTCCATAATCCGAGCATGCTCAGCTTCAGATTGTGAACGCACCTGTTTCAGGGATTCCTCCGCTTCACGCTCCGCTGCTAATGCTTGCTGCTGCTGCATGCCTTGGTTTCTTTGCATAGCATCACTTGTCACCTTTGCAGCGTCCAGTGTCCTCGGCACCATTATCTGAAAATCAATCGGTTTAATAGACAAGCATATCACTCCCTTAACCAGTACTACCCTTTGCGTTGGACGTCCTTTCTTTATTACTTATCAATAGGTCCTACCCTGATATCGGCTCCATCTCTGTACAATGTACAATACTGAAGATTTTCCTTTACATACATCATACAAGAACCTATTGCTACTTTTGTCCCGGGATATATAAAATTATAGGATCTAACTTTTCCGTATGCATCCTTTTGCAGCGTTTTTTCAAGTCTCTCAAACTCTTCATTTAGCTCAACAAGTCTACTTGACAGGAATATCCTGGTTCTGACGCTCTTAGCAAGCATTTCCTGTTTATCGGGGGTAAGCGTGCTTGACATTTCAAGCTTCTTTAAAATATTGATTGCTTGCTCAGCCTTTCTTAAATCAGACTCAAAAGAAATAATGTTATCATTTATTGATTTATAGCGCTCCCTGACCGTAGGATCCACACCTACTTCAATGTCCGTTATCGTGTACATATGGGAACCAATCACCTTTGCTACAATTTCATTACCTACCTTACATGTTCCACCTACCAATAGGCCTTTTCTGCCGGAAAGCTCAAGCTTATTGCCGCATGTAATATTACTGTGCATAATCGCTTCAGCTTTGATATTGTTTTTTGCCTCAACATTGCTGTTTTCTATATATCGTGAAACGATATCACCACCGCTGATAAGCACTCCTTTGCCCATTCCCTGCATGCCTCTTCTGAGGATAATGTCGCCTCCGGCCTTAATAATAGCGCCTTCTACTACTCCCATGACCTCTACATTGCCACCTGCTTCCACAACGAAGCCTGAAAGAACATTCCCCCTGATAGACACATTTCCAATAAAGGATATGTTGCCGGTTGAGTTATCAACGTCGGCTGGAACCTCATGTGTAGCAAAAACGCTGACCTTTCCATCTGTATAATTGATTTGCCCCGATAAATTAGCCAGAAGCTGCGTTCTGTCCTCTGATGGAATGACATTACGGCCTTTTGGCAATACTGCAGGCTTCCCGTCTGTAGCCGGAATATCCGTCCCGATCACAGTCTTGCCGGGGATCCCTCTAACAGGCGGTATAAGTGTGCAAAGTATCTGCCCCTTTTCCGCACTTTGTATCAGGTTTAATTCTCTGAAGTCGACCCTTCCATCTTCCAAGATCGTCGGCTTAGTTTCTCTTTTTCTATCAAAGTGAAATTCGACACTACCGTTCTTACCGCTTTCAGGAGGCTTGCCCTCAGCGATACAAATCATCTCGGAATAAATCGGATACTTAATTACAGATTCCAGGTTAGCCTTATTAATCCCATAAATAATGCCACTTTTATTTAAAATATCAATAACTTCCTCAAAGGTCAACATTCTGCCATTTTCCGGGCGAGTAAAAGAAACATATCCCTTCATCTTATCAGGTGATATCATCGTAGATGCAGTAGCATTCATTTTAATTTCTTCTTGTGGTTCCGCTATTCTGACGGGTATCTTATCTGCTTTTCTCACGGCTAACTCAACGATTTCTCTACTAAAACTCCTAATTTTTTTTCTGGAAAGACGATCTATGACAGTCTGTAATTCTACACGTTTACCCCTGCCTACAGGAGGATGTACAGAAATAAATACACCATCATTTTGAAATAGTAACTGATAAAATCCATCATTTACATTAACATCAGTAGCATCGTTAAAGCTCATAATCTCAGCAACTCCTATTATTGATAATTTAAGTAGTATTATTCATCCAGTAAAGACCTTTGTCTTGCCAATTTGCCTCTAAGCCTCATAATTGCTTTTGTATGAATCTGCGAAATTCTGGACTCTGACACTTTCATTATTGCACTAATTTCCTTAAGTGTCAATTCCTCATAGTAGTATAAGCTGAGTACCATTTTTTCTTTTTCCGGGAGCTTATCAATAGCATCTCCTAAGACCTCCTTTATTTCTGTCAATTCAGCTTCACGCTCCGGTCTGTACGGTTGACTCGAATTTGGTACATCCATGCCTATTTCATAATTTTGTTCAAGGAATTCTTCAAGAGAAACCATTGATGTCACATTGACTTTATTTAAAAGCTTATAAAAATCATCCAGCGGTATCTTCAATTTATTTGCAATGTCAATATCTTCAGCTGAGTGACCCAGTTCGTTCTCGACTTCTCTATAAGCTTTCTCAAGTTCCTTATTCTTTTGTCGCAAAGATCTGGGCACCCAGTCCATTTCGCGTATACTGTCTATTATTGAGCCCCTTATTCTTAAAGAGGCATATGTTTCAAATTTAACACCCTTGTCCAAGTCATATTTATCAATTGCATCAATAAGCCCGAATACACCAAAGCTTACAAGATCGTCATATTCAATATTCGAACCAAAATAGATATTCATTCGTCCGGCAATAAACTTGATAAGATGCGCATACTCAAGTATTAGTGTCTCCCTTATCTGCGGATCTAAACTCTCGCGGTACTGCTTCCAAAGTTCTCTCTTATTGTTGCTATTGGCCACATGAATTTCCCCCATAAATTTTTACTACTCATTTATCCCAGTTCGGATGGCTCTGCTTACTGTCAAAGGCTCAAAGTCATCCTCTGCATCATTAGCTGTTAAATTAACCTTATAACCCGAATCTTCCTGTTTACCCACTTGCTTGAGCCTTTCATTGATTGTTGCTACTCTTTTTTCCTCCTCCAGCTGTTTTTTTCTTATTCTCTCTTCCTTTTGTCTTTCAACCTCTCTAATCTTGACCTCTTTCTTTGTCAATCGTACAGTATATCTAATATATAAACCCAGTATATAAAACAGAAGCATCATCACGGCCATTCGCAAATAAATCGTCTGATCAACCACACCGACTGAATAACTAACTATACCCGTAACTATTGCTGCTAAACAGCCTAATATAAATGGCAGCTTACGAATATTTCCCATTCTAAATCACCTCTGTACCGTGCCCTATTGTCTTAATTAAAAGCTTACCGCTATCAGAATGTATTTCAATCGTCCTCCCGTAATTTCCACCTGTATCTTCAGCAATAATCGGAATATTAAGTGATCTAAGCACTACCTTTGTTGCTGTTACATTTCTGGCACCAATACGTAGCATTTCAGAAGTATCATTAAATGAGAACATCTGAGCCCCACCTGCAAGCTTGGCTACAATATTTGATTTGACAGCACCAAGACCAATCATATCCTCCAGCAGTTTATAAGTGGCAGTATCTGCAAACTTGGCGATATTCGACTTGTTTCTGGCATGCTGGCTTGATGGTAGCATAATATGTGCTAGTCCGGCAACCTTTCTTCTGGGATCATAAAGCACTATACCTACACATGAACCCAGTCCAAGGGTAGTTATAATGCATGGATGCCTGGATGAACGCAAATCAGCCATACCAACCTTAATTACATTATCCATTCGTCAAATGACTCCTAATGCTTTCATTAATACATCATAGGTGTCATAATCAGGCACAAGAAAGAAATCACCAACCACCTTCTCATCACCTTCTTCGAACTGAGTCTCGATATATAACACCGTATCCCCAACCTTGCCAAACTCAATAGCAGGTACGCTTAAAATAGCTCCTGCCATATCTATAGCTAAATCCGGGACAGAAGAAAACGTCTTAAGATTTGTCAGTCCCGATAATGCTGACAAATAAGAACCGGTAAGAATATTCCCAATCTCCTTCAACGCTGATATTTCCATTTCTGAAAATTCACGCTCGTCATCAATGGGCGTCCCCATAAGCATGCTTACAAGCGTAGAGGCTGCACGCTTTTGCAGAATGAACATAATATATCCGGTTAAGTCTCCTGATACCTTAAACAGTATGCCTACTACAGGCAGCTCAGCCCCGCCAAGGGTTTCACTTACTTCGTTAAATCTAAAAATTTTAACTATGGGAACATCCATGTCAACCTTTCTATTCAATAGCTTAGCTAAGGCTGTCACAGCATTTCCTGCGCCAATGTTTCCTATTTCCCTCAACACATCCAAATGTAGATTGCTTAAATCATCAATTCCGGTCACCATATCATCATCTCCCCCGCTAGGCAAAAGAATCCTCTTGTACTTGGTCGGTTTTATCCTCAATAGAAATCAGTCTCTCAAGGTTTAACAATGTTATGATCTTCCCTTCTGCTTTGCCAACACCCGCGATATAATCCAATGAAAAATCACCTGCGATATTTGTTATGCTTTCTGTGGATTCCTCATCCAGCTCAATAACCTCCGCTACTGAATCCACAATTAACCCGGCTGATATTTCATCCAAACCAACGATTATAATCCTTGTTTCCGAGTCGTAAACATCCTCCGAAAGACCAAACTTCAGCCGGAGGCTGATTACCGGGATAATATCGCCTCGCAGGTTAATTACACCCTTGAGGAAAACCGGCAATTTGGGTACTCTTGCAATCTCCATAGTCTTTTCGATAATTGTGGTTATTTTCCGAATATCTATTCCGTACTCTTCATCACCAATCTTAAAAACAAGATATTTCTTAGCCCCGATTTGAATATTATCTGCCATAATTAACCTCCTAAAATATCATCGACCTAACACTGTCAAAGTATTTAAACAGCTAATGCATTGGCATCAAGAATCAGTGCAACATTCCCATCGCCGAGTATTGTTGCGCTTGTAATAATTTTAATGCCTGACAGGAATTTGCCTAATGCCTTCTGTACTATCTCCTGCTGTCCAATAATCTTATCTACCATAAAGCCTGTTAGTCTTTCGCCCTTTTTCACGATAACCAGAGTCATAGCCTTTTGCTCTTCAGTGTCATCCTTTGGCACTTCAAGCGCCTTGTCCAGCCTGATAATTGGAACGACTGAATCTCTGTACATGACTACTTCCTGCTTCTGGACAAGCTTTATATCCTCGGGAGTGATATTTATTATCTTGTGAATCGTGCTTAACTGTATGGCATACTTTTCTTCACCCACCATAACAAGCAGTGCTTGTATAATAGCAAGGGTAAGAGGAAGGCGAATGAAGAACCTGCTGCCCTTTCCAAACTCGGTTTCCACCTCAACAGAGCCGCCCAGGGTTTCAATTTTTGTCTTTACAACATCAAGACCTACACCTCTGCCTGATAGGTCTGTCACGTGGTCAACCGTGCTAAAGCTTGGTTTGAAAAGATAATCAATAATATCCTTCTTAGTGAGAGTAGCGGCTACATCATTATTTATAAGGCCTCGTTGTATTGCCATGCTCTTTACTTTTTCTGCATTGATTCCCTGCCCGTCATCTCCAACCTCGATGACAACATTATTGCCGTCCTGGTAAGCCTTAAGCTCAATCGTGCCAAACTCAGGCTTCCCAAGCTTCTTTCTTTGCTCTATAGATTCAATACCATGATCGCAGGAGTTTCTTAATAAGTGAATAAGCGGATCCCCAATCTCATCAATCACTGTCCTATCCAGTTCTGTTTCTTCTCCCGACATCTTAAGCTCAACTTCCTTGCCCAGATCCTTAGCTATATCTCTTATCATTCTTGGGAAGCGATTGAAGACAGTTTCAACAGGGACCATCCTTACTTTCATAACCGCATCATGTAAATTCGTAGTAATCCTCTCCAGGTACTCAATAGCCTCAACATAATCAGCTGTCCTTTCAATACCCTCCAACCCTTCCAGCCTTGTTTTCTGAATAATCAGTTCACTAACAAGATTTAACAGAACATCCAGTCTATCAATATCAACTCTGACAGTCTTACCTGTCTTTGTCCTCTTTGCTGTTAAATCAATTTTATGTTGACTTTGGTCTTCCTCACCAGGTACAGCTTTTACCTCGTGCTCTTTCGCTTCTTCTATCTTTAACTGTCCGGCCAACGGGTTTTTAGCCTTGACTAGCTTTATGATAACATCTTCGATTTCAGAAATGGAGTTTATATCCTTCCGAATTACCGCCTCATCCTCTTTCGATAAAACAATCACAGTAAATTCAAAATCAAACTTTTCGTCCTCAATATCCTGTACCTTGGGTTCTGATTTAATGATTTCAGAATGTCTTTCAAGAGTCTTAAATACGATAAACGCCCTTGCAGACTTTAATACGCAGCCTTTGTCCAGCTTGATTGTAATTTGGTATGCGTTATTGTCCATTTGGGCGGCTTTTTCAATAATACCGACATCATACTGATTAAGTTCAAGGTCAGAAGTGCTCTCGATCATACCATTATTAGCTGCCTCGACTGGAGCGTTCGGCGGTGTTAATGAAGCTGTAGCAGCTGGCGTCGGTGCATCAGACGAAATGTCGTCCCTGTCCTTAATGATCTGTGCCAGCTCATCGATAATCGGGAAATTATCTTCAGTCCCCTCCGTACTTGTCTCAACAATTGCAACCGTATATTCGTCAAGGGCATCCAGACATTTGAAAAGCAAATCAATGAGCTTAGGGCTTGTCTTGATCTCGTTGTTTCTCAGCGATTGCAAAACATCCTCCATGTCATGAGTCAATCTGGCCATCCGGGTAAAGCCCATTGTTCCTGACATGCCTTTTAATGTGTGTGCCACTCTGAAGATCTCGTTGAGCATCAAGCTATCCTCAGGATCCTTTTCCAATTGCAGTAGGCATTGATTCAAGCTCTGCAAGTGCTCCTTTGTCTCCTCGATAAATATTTCCAAATACTGACTCATGTCCATATTCGATCCACCCCCGTATATTTAACCAATACCCCCGCAATTTCCTTAAGAGGGACTATTTCATCTACAACCCCTGTTGCAACTGCTGATTTAGGCATACCATATACAACACACGATTCTTCATCCTGCGTAATGATAATACCATTATTTGATTTCTTTATGTTAACGACACCTTCTTTGCCGTCGTTACCCATTCCTGTCATTATAACACCAATAACATTTGGGAACTGTGTGCACGCTATTGAATTCATCATTACATTGACAGAAGGCCTGTGAGCTCTATCCGGAGGCTCTTTTGTCAGCTTGATCTTCAACATCTGATCTGACAACCTGTTTACCTCCATATGAAAATCACCTGGCGCTATGTAAGCAAAACCCGGCTGTATAAGCTCATCGTGCTCAGCCTCCTTAACCTCAAGAGAGCTAATACTATTTAGCCTCTCAGCTAATGATTTTGTAAACCTTGGCGGCATATGCTGTACAATAAGCAATGCCGCCGGAATGTCTCCCGGTATAATTGGCACAACCTCCTGTAGCGCTCTCGGACCCCCGGTAGAGGTCCCAATAGCTATCAACGTCTTCAGGTTACTGTCTTTTCGGCCTTTATGCTTAATATAATCTGCCGAAACCGCCGTTCCAAACTGACTTGCCTTATAATTTCTCTTCCCGATTCTCTTTACAACTTTTATTTTTTCAATAATTTCTTTCATCTTTTCCTGACCGGATATATCGAATAATCCCTCAGGCTTTGTAATAAAATCAATTGCGCCTGCTTCAAGGGCTTCAATCGTTGCCTGTGCCCCTGCTCTTGTCAGCCCACTCAGCATAATAACAGGTATAGCGGAAAATTTCTGGAGCTCCTTCAGGCAGTTCAGGCCATCCATAGAAGGCATTTCCACATCCAAAGTAATAACATCCGGCTTAACGGTTCTGGCAAATTCTAATGCCTCAAGGCCGTTTCTAGCCGTCCCTATTACCTTAATTTCTCCTGTACTTTCCAATATATCAGTCAGCATTCTTCGCATAAAAGCTGAATCATCTACCACCAAGGCTTCTATAGGCTTTGCCATTTGAAAACACAATCCCTTTCTCAATAATTAACACTTCTAATACTAAATATACGATCTAATACTCAAATTCTACTATTACTACAATAACATATTTAGGATATATATTACATATATTTACCCCTACCGAGTGAATATTAACCTGCTTAAGTGTGATTACCTTTTAACTAATTATAGCATTAAATCATTGTACTGCAAATTATGCCTTCAAGCCTTCATAAAACTAATCAATTTGTGCATAAAGCCCCGTATGCCGGAACCTTGCGGTGCATTACCCATTCCATCCTTTTGTGTCAGCTTTGCAGAAATATCTCTTATATTTCTTGTAGCCATGCTTTTGGGGTAGGTTATAGAAAAAGGCTTCTGTCGCTTAACTGCTTTTGACACTGCCTCATCCTGCATTATATAGCCTGTGGGTTCAACTGTTATACCTAAAAACTTCTCGGCTACCAGTTCAAGCTTATTCAAAACATCATCGGCTTCATTAACACTATCTACCCTGTTTACTATTAATCTGATTTTTTTCGTTTTATCCCTGTTAGAAACAGTTTTTATCAAAGCATATGCATCGGTTATTGATGTAGGTTCCGGAGTTGTTACCAACAGGACTTCATCAGCAGCCATGATAAAGCTCATAATATTCTCCGACAATCCTGCGCCGGTATCTACAATAATAATATCTGCAAGCTTATCCAAAAGAGCTATGCTTTCAATAAACTTCAAAATTTGCTGCCTGTCCAGTTTTATCAGTTCCTCTACGCCTGAACCACCGGAAATGAACTTTGTATTCATTGGCCCGTCCGAAATAATCTCCAGTATGCTTTTTTCATTTTTTATCACATTCAGCAAAGTATATTTCGGAACAATGCCAAAAAGCACATCAATATTTGCAAGTCCAAAATCAGCATCAAGTATAACTACTCTATAACCTTGCTCGCTAAGTGCGATGGCAAGATTTATTGTAACATTTGTTTTGCCGACTCCTCCTTTCCCACTAGTAACGGTTATGACCCTGGCCGTCCGCTTTATTTGCGGTATCGTTGTAGAGGACCGGTTGATTGACTGTTTCAATTTAAGATTATCAATTGCCTGTCTTAATCTTTCAGCCTGGTCTATCATCTAGTTAATGCTCCCCATCAGATTCTTTGTAATCTTGTCAACGTTCACTGTTTCAATATCATCCGGCACACTCTGCCCGGTAGTAATATATGAAAGACTTTTTCCGGTCAAATACCGGACATTTAGAATAATCCCACAGGTGGAAGCCTCGTCCAACTTAGTGAAAATAAGCTTGTAATCAGGTAAGAAGCTATAGCTTTTTAATATTTCCCTATAGCTCCTGCTACTGGTGGTTGAACTAAGAAGCAGATAAACCTCATCAGCTCCCGATGCTGCAACAAATGCCTTAAGCTCCTCAAACTGTGCCTTATTCTTGTGACTTCTGCCGGCTGTGTCTATCAAAATCAAGTCCTTGTCAGAGTTTTGCTTTACTGCTTCCCTAAGCTCCGTCGCCGTATATGCCACAGAAACGGGAATGTCAAGTATTTCCGCATATGTTTTTAACTGTTCAACAGCAGCTATTCTGTATGTATCTGCTGTTATTAACCCAATCGACTTCTTCTGACTCAGCATATGATTTGCAGCAATTTTTGCAAGAGTCGTTGTTTTACCGACACCTGTTGGCCCAACAAAGATAGCGACCTTTGGTTTTCCGGACGCTCCGCTTCCAATTGTCTCAGACTTTCCCAAGAGCCCGGAAATTACTGCTGATAGCTGCACTGCTACATCATCGAACCCGGCATTTGATGGTATCTTTGCTGATACTGTATCCATGATCCTTCTGGCAATATCCTGCTCAACCTCGTTTTTTACAAGATTATTGTAAAACACATCTACTATCCCAGAACTGCGTTGTGCTTGAGCCGGATTAACCTGATGGACTACTTGCTTTTCAGCAGTTGCCGTCTGTTGAAACAGCTTACCCAACAGATTTTCTATATTTGTTATTTTATTCTCCAAATTTGCGATTTTTTCCTCTTTTTCATCAGCGTTATTTTCAGGGTGAGTTGTTTTTTGGCTGCCAGGTTTTTCTTCGGTTTTGACTGTCTCTGTCTTCACACCAGCGTATTCATCAATAGCAGCAAGCACCTCTACCATGGGTTTTGAAAATAGACCGATTATGCCCTTTTTCTTTACCTTCCTTGTGTTTAGAATAAGAGCCTCACTTCCCAAATCCATCTTAACTTTCAATATAGCTTCCTGTGTGTTTTTGGCAATATATCGTCGAATCTTCATATTACCCTCTTTTTTCATGTATTGTTTTATGTTGTAATTACACCTATCATAATACCACAATTAGGCGTTTTATGTCACTTATTATACAAGTTTTCCCCTATACAGTTACAACGCCTACGGACTGTATCTCAAGATCAGGATCCAGCTCATTATAAGACAGAACAACAATCCCCGGGATGGATTGCTCAGCCAGCTTTTTAAAATAAATCCTTACCAGAGGAGACGACAGTACAATGGGTTGATGTCCAAGCTGTACCAGCTTTTGCACTTGCTTTGAAAGACTTCCAAGTATCGTATTAG
>CAYOKA010000034.1:0-19556 GCA_964404395.1 uncultured Oscillospiraceae bacterium
TTTACGGTAATCTTACGGGTGTTATATCAACCGGTCTCGCCTTAGTTAAAGAAATCGACCCCAAGCTGGAATCCTCGGCGGGGAAAAATCTGGTGCTTGGAAGCGGTGCAGGCCTTTTTGTCGGCTTTCCGCTGATGCTACTACTGAACGTACCTGTTGTCGGCTACGTCAATAATACGCCAATACTGTATTTGTGGACACTAATCGGACTGGTTGCATATTTTATTATACTATCGATCGTGCTGTACATACGTCGTGTTAAATGAAAAACTTTATATGCTTCTCTTTTTAGCCGATTAGAAGTATAATATATGTAAGCAAGAAAATATGGAGTAGCTATGAAAATTGAGAGAATAGGCGACAATATAATAAGAGTAACCATTACCTACAACGACCTTGAGGATAAGGATATAGATTTAGACATGCTCAATTACGACACTCCTGCCGCTCAGGAGTTTTTCTGGGATCTGATGGAGCAGGCTGAGGATCAGCTGGGATTTGATCTCTCTGATTCTCAGTTGATTATCGAGCCGGTATCTGATTTTAATGATGGATTTGTAATTACCATCACAAAGATCGATGAGGATGGCGAATTTGAGTCCATTCATAAATACATTAAGAGTAGGTTGAAAAAGAGCGACCTTCGTGTTAAGAGAAAGGGACGTAAAATATGTACTCCCTTAGTCATCTATTCTTTTGAACTACTTAACGATGTTTGTGCTCTTGCAGGTAAGCTCGAAAAGATTTATAGCGGTGACAGTTCGCTGTACAAATGCGGTGACACTTACTATCTGGTTCTTACCAGAAGCGGCCTGGCACCGTCAGATACCGGAATGTTTGAGCTTACGATGAATGAATATGGAATAAGAATAGCCAACGTCAGCTTTTACGAAGGCTACTTGAATGAATACGGTGAAAAAGTTATTGAAAATAATGCGTTGGAAATATTAAAAGAATTCTACTAGCTTTTTTCATAGCCTTTTATTCATTTATTTGCTCTCTTCATCCCAAGCGCCGGAATCAGGGGCAATCCGCACAATTCTATTTTCTGCCTCATACCGATCTGTGCTGATTAACTCCTCGTTTCTGAAAACATTCACCAGGATGCCCTCTTTTCCCGGATTCAGGGTAATACTTTCCCCAGGCTTCAGGCTTTCGTCCTCTACATAGGCTACAGGTGGTGCCAATTTTTGAACGGTCTCTATAGTGATTTTATTCTCCTGTGTTGTATCATCAACATTGCCGGCAATAGCCACAGTAATCATGTTGTTTTTCTTTACTGCAAAAATAGCAATCTTGTGATTGAAGGAATTGGAAAACTTCAAATCCCCTGCATCCACTGAAATCCACGCATCCAATCCGGGCTCAATATAGTCAGTTGCCAGCTTGTGAGGCAACCTTATAATAGCATCCTTATCTAACCCGGCTGACAGCAACGCTACATATAGGGTTGAAGCGACCTGGTCATAGCCTTCATTGTCATTTTCGAAACTGGCACTTTTATTCTCCAGGCAATTCACAAATGAGAAAGTCCCTCCGCCTTGAGCAATAGGTGGGAGTATTGTTCCGTTTATGGCATCTGCCGCAAACTGGACGGGTTGCGTCAGCTCTTGTGCTGTGGTATTAATTGTATGTTCGGCAATAACCTGTCGTATATCAGCAAAATCCTTCATCGTGATGGAAGCAGGAACAACCTCCAGAGCGGAGTTGTTATGTCTGTCCAGTGTTATTATATCCGGCAATGGATTCTCCGTAAGCCGCTTCCCTATTATATCTGCAGCGTTTGAAACATTCAACGATACTCCCTCGGTCTCCGCCTTTTTTTCAATCGCGCCGTCCACATATCTTATCTGAGCATCTGTTGCATTAACAAAAATCTGATCGGATAATTCCAGCAACGCCATTCTAAGCTTTGCCTCATTATACCTGGTAACAGGTGTAAGCTCTATTTCTGTCTTTCCAAAGTTTATTTGAAAAAGTCTGGGAATATCACTTATACCATCTATTTTTTTCAAAGCACTGACTGTAGCCTCTCCGTCGACGGCGAAATCTATTTGCGAAAACGGTATTTCATAAGTCCCGCCATCTTCAACAGCAAGCTTGAGAGAATTTGACTGTAGCGTCTCAGAATAATCTGCTTCAATCGCTGCAGCAGCTTCAGAATATTTCATTCCTCCAATCTCTGACATGCCTGCCGAAACTCCCACCGGTATATCATCAGAGGAAACATTAAAGAGAACAACAATTCCTGCAGATACTGCAAACAAGCTTTGAACAATCGTGAGCATTATTATTAATAGTGTATTACGCTTTTTAGCCACAAATATGCAACTCCATATCACTTTTCATTTGTATTGCCGTAACCCGGATATGCTTAGCAAATGGCCAGAATAAAAAAGTATAAAGCAACCCATACTTTATACTCTCTTATTATCAATATTCCATTAAGCCTTATTGTTCATGACGAGCTCAATCAACTTGTCCTTTGATTTGGCATCATCTATAATCGAGTCGTCAATCATCATACCTTCACTGATAATTACGTTCCCGTCATTATCGGTAATCGTCCTGGTGGCATATCTACCCTTAAGATACTGTCTTTGTCGCTGTTCATACAGTATAGATGCATTATTATTTTCATCTGCGGCAGCCTCTTCAGTAGCACTAATTTCCGGCTCACTCGCAATTTCTTCACCTGTGACAGCCTCATACTGAGCGGGCTCAGGAATAACGGTCGGCTCATCTTCAATCGGAGTTTGAATAGAAACCGGTTCACTATATGTATCAACTGTCGCTGCTGTCTCTCCATATAAAGTATTTCCCGATTCTACTGCATATGTATTATTTTTTTTTTCAAAGTCCGCAAACTCACCGTCGGGATCCAGCTGTGCGGGAGTATCTAAAAGCGAAGCCTCAATATCATCTTTAACGACAGTAAGATTCTTTCCAAAAGTGATCACCGTATCCCTCGGAATAATCTTAAGCTGCTTTTGTGTTATGTCATCAATAAATTCTAAGCCTACAATTCTACACTGATTATCTTCATCTATATAAATATCCCCTATTTCACCGATCAGTCTGCCTTTCCTGGTAAGAACCTTCGTGCCCTTAACCTTGATGTCATTTTTGAGGAGCTGTATGGCCTCCGGTATTCTGCTAATATCGGTTATAGCTCCTTCATTTTCAATTGTAAGCGCATACTCGCCTATGCCAAGCACATCCTCCATAGGAATAACTCTGGCACTGAATATCTGTATGCCGCTATCCACAACGATATAGTCAATGGCCCCACGATCTGCATTTATGATGATGCTTTTCACCTTTCCCACTTCAAGCCCATCGGAGATACTGACTACAGGTAATCCAAGTATTTTTTGAGTTTTCTTCATTATAGAGATACCCTCCTTCATTTCGTGCAATGAAACATTGCCCGTCAAGCCATTGTATCGTTCAAATTCTTTACGATCTCTTCTTTAATGGATTCATCCATGATTTCACCATATATATCATAATAGCTGTTTAGTATGTCAAGTGCAAGTTCATGCTGTCCCAAAGCCTTGTACATAACGCATATGTCAAGTACTATCCAGAAGGTAAGGGCTTTGGGGGGCTTTTTGTCAAGAGCATACATGCAGTAAATAATCGCTCCTTCGGAATCTCTCTCTTCCCTTAATCTGAATGCTTCTTCGATACACTCTTCAATGGTCAAGGCTCCGACATCATGTATATTATTTTCTATACTCATTTTATCAATAATTTCGGTACTGTCAACAGATTTTTTTAAGTTATTTACATCTTCTACATTCTTTTCTTCTTCGTTCGCGGATATTTCCGGTAAATTGCCATTATCTCCGACATAATTTGTAAAGATTTGCTCTAAATAATTATCTTCCTGCTGTACATCTGATGAAGATGCATTCATTTCCGAAGCCTCGTTTGTATAGGATGCATCATTTTTCATTCCCCCCGTATCAGCTGTTAAAGTACTTGATTTCTTTAATCTTGCTCCAATCCTCGGAATAAAAAAGGATATCAACACACTAAGTATGATAACCAGAATAATGAATGTGGCAAATGCCGCAAGTGTGACAAAAATCAGAGCTGATGACTTTAGATTAAAGTTTCTGTACGAGGATATCAGGTTAAAAATTACCGGCAGTGAAAACGCTGAAATAATTGAAGCAAAGGCAATGGACATAAGCGTTTTCATATCCAGTACCTTTGCTCGATAACATATTAAAAGCATTATGGCGCCGCTTATCACAACTGCACAGACAACAGCAATAGCATACATCTGCATCATTTACCTCCTGATACCGCTTTCATTTATCAGGATTTTCATGTAATCCCGAAAACAGCTATAACCATAATTCGATACTATATCCAGTTATTCCTTCATTTTTGATATTTTTTTTTGCATCTTTCACCTTTTCTGCTTTTTTTATCGAACTGCACCTACATTCGCTGCGTACGTTCCTGTAGTGGTGGCATAACAACTGATGCATCTTCCAAAATCACGGACTCATTATGCTCAATCGATTCCTTCGCATCTTCATGCCTTTTCCCCTCTGAGAGGGCTGTGTTCAAAACGGTATCCATTTGTGCTGCCAAAACAAACTTCATCTTGCTCTTAACATTATCAGGAATCTCGTCAATATCCTTCTTGTTTTCAAGTGGAATGACAATTGTGTCAATACCGGCTCTGTGAGCCGCCAGCACCTTCTCCTTGAGTCCCCCTATAGGTAATACACGTCCTCTGAGCGTAATCTCTCCGGTCATCGCAACATTTCGTTTCACAGCTCGGCCTGTTAGGGCAGAGATCATAGCCGTCGCAAGGGTGATTCCCGCCGATGGACCGTCCTTTGGTATGGCTCCCTCCGGGACGTGGATGTGTATGTCAAGCTTATTGTGGAAATCCTTATCGATATTCAATTGTTCAGTCCTGGAACGTATGAAGCTTATAGCAGCTTTGGCAGATTCCTTCATCACATCACCAAGCTGTCCTGTAAGTTCAAGCTTCCCGTTGCCCTGCATCAATGCCACTTCAATCTCAAGGGTGTCACCGCCCACCGGTGTCCACGCTAACCCTGTAGCAATACCAACTTCGTCCTCCTCATTTGCCATATCAAAACGGAATCGCTTGGTACCCAGATACCTCTCAATATTGTTTTGCGTCACCGACAAGGACTTCTTTCCGCTCGATATAAGCGTTCTGGCCGCCTTTCGGCATACCGTTGCTATTTCTCTTTCAAGATTTCTGACGCCCGCTTCTCTTGTATAATAATTAATAATACTTCTTATCCCATCATCCGATACTCTCAGATTTTTTCTCAAAAGTCCGTGTGCTTTTAATTGCTTTTTCAATAAATATCTCTTGGCAATTTGGACCTTATCCTCCTGTGTGTAGCCTGATATCGATATGACCTCCATCCTGTCAAGAAGGGGTCTTGGAACAGTATCAAGGTTGTTTGCCGTAGTAATAAAGAGCACATCCGAAAGATCAAAGGGCAGCTCCAAGTAATGATCCCTGAATGAAAAATTCTGCTCAGAATCTAAAACCTCAAGCAGTGCAGATGCCGGATCACCTCTAAAATCATTGCTCATCTTATCAATTTCGTCCAGCAGTATTAATGGATTAGCTGATCCCGCCTGCTTTAATGAATAAATTATCCTGCCGGGCATTGCACCAACATAGGTGCGTCTGTGCCCTCTTATCTCAGCTTCGTCCCTTACACCGCCCAGAGACATCCTTACGTATTTTCTGTTCAACGCTCTGGCAATGGATTTAGCAATAGAGGTTTTCCCCACGCCGGGAGGACCCACAAGGCAAAGTATCGGGCCTTTCAAATTCTTTGTCAGTTTCAAAACGGCAAGGTGTTCTATTATCCTCTCCTTAACCTTTGAAAGACCGTAGTGATCCTCATCCAGTATATCCTCTGCTTTCCCGAGGTCAATCATCACATCGGTCTTCTTGTCCCAGGGCAAATCAAAAATCCAATCAAGATATGTTCTGATGACAGAGCTTTCTGCTGAACCCGACTGCATTTTCAGCAACCGATCAAGCTCCTTGATTACTTTTTTCTCAACCTCTTCGGGAAAGCTTGCTGCCTCAAGCTTTTTTCTGTACTCGTCAACCTCTCCGGAAATGCCATCCCTATCTCCCAGTTCGTTTTGAATAGCCTTAATCTGTTCCCTAAGGTAATATTCCCTCTGCATTTTATCGATCTGTTTACGCACCTTGAGGCTGATATTCCTTTCAACTTCAAGAATTTCAATTTCACTTATCAGTATAGAAAGAAGCTTTTCCACCCTTTCGACAGTATGGAATTCACTAAGAATATCCTGTTTCTGTTCGATTTTCAACTGCAAATTAGCTGCGACAATATCAGAGAGCTGCCCAATATCATCAACCACATTCATCGCTGAAACTGTGTCCGGCGAAATTTTTCCATTAAGCTTGGCATATTCATCAAAGGTGCTAAGTACCTTTCTTTTTAAAGCCTCATTTTCAACCTCGCGATTTTTTTTCACGGGAGCTGTTTTTTCAACTACCTCCGCTATAAAGAAGGGCTCAGTTTGCTGAAGGCCTCTGACCTCAGCCCTGCTAATACCCTCTACCAATACTCTGAGAGTATCCCCGGGAAGTCTCAAAAGCTGTTTTACCCTTGAAATCGTACCAACCCTATATATGTCATCTTCTCCGGGCGCATCTATCTTTGCGTCCTTCTGCGCAACCAAAAAGATTAGCTGATTGCCAATCATCGCTTCATTCAGTGCTTCAATTGACTTGTCCCTTCCAACATCGAAAGTCAATATCATATAAGGAAACACTGTCAGCCCTCTTAGCGGCAAGAGAGGCAGAGTATGCTTTTTAGTAGTATTCCTGGATTCTTTCATTTGACCATCCCCTAACTAATCTGTAACTGTTACTAATCTCTCTTCTAATACTTGTTTCTACTTGCAGCTCATTATAACTTGTAAGCTACTCTTTTTCAATTGTTTAATATGGCTCCGCAGGCAGTACTTAACTCCCCTCTACATTATTGAAATACCGGCAGCTCCTCATCCCCATATCTACTCAAGTGCGCTCAATCACTTCAAGAACCTTGTCAAAGCGTGCCTGCGCATCCGCAAGGGTTTTATCGTCAGGCCTCTCCTCCCTGTAGCGAACCTTATTGTAAACCTGAGTAAACGGGTACAGCTCCTCCAGGACATCATCGGAGGATACCTTATTAATAATCTCCATTGTTGTATCGTACTTATCAGGGTTTGAACCAATCATAGGCAGCATACTAAGTATAATTGAATACATGAGCCTGACCCTTTGCACAGGATCCTTCACCCGTTTTAGATTACTCCTGCTCCTTCTAATTTTCCTTGGAGCTTTTTTCATAATCCCTTCATAAACAGGCCTTACAGTTTCCGTTACATCAATAAAATCGGACTCCTCAACAGCTGCTTTCTCCTTTTGAATTGAAAACAGTTTTCTAATCAGCCCCGCAATTTTATTGTAAAGCACAGGTATCTTTCTAACAATCAGAAGCAATAACCTATATGCCAGATAAAGCACTACAAAGCGACTTAATACATTAAAAATTAAATTGACAACAGCTGAGCCCGGCTGAGAAGCCATTTCCGGCAGTTCGAATGCTCCCGCCGCGCCACCTTGCGGCAAAGGCTCCTGTTCCGAGATTAGCCGTCCCATAATAAGCATCAACCATTTAATTACTAAAGCAACAAAATCGGTTAATAAACCTATCACAGCAACTACAACCTTTTTAAAGTTAAATAAAAGCAAAATAATAAGAAATATTACGCACACAGTCAAGGCATTGAAACTTCTCAAATTTTTAGGCAATATTGATTTTTCTATATGTTTCTTACTGTAGATATTGTCATCAATGTCCTCCTGATTTTTTACAATAAGATAAGCAAATATGAAAAAAAGCGCGATAGCAAACAGCCAAGGCCTCAGGAAGAACAGTCTGTCAAATATAAACGGTAATTCCAAACAGACTATAAGGACGCCAAAGCTCGTGTATACGGTGGTATTGCTCATTATCTGAGAAGCTGAGAGCCTTGTATTCTTCAAAGTGATAATATATGCAAGGATTACGGGCAGCAGTTCAAACAAAACCCTAAGAGCGCCTTCCCGATTGTATGTAAGGAAAGTAAAAAGCACGGGCAAAAGCATGATTAACCAAGCTATGGTCAGGGATATGAACTCAGCAGCGTCATCTATTTTCAACATAAACGCAAGAAACTTTGCAGGCCTTGTGTCTGGTAATCCGTTGATAAACCCGGGTGTGTTTCGTACGAAAATGGCTACTGCGGCATATGCCAAAATCATCGCAGATGCAAATAAAACTAGTGAAACAAGACCCCCATCCGTACGGAAAAGAGTTGCCCTTAATGTTACAGTGGCTGCATATACGCATGCGTTCACTGCAACGGTTGCCAGTATTCGTAATAGTATTACCCGAGTTCCAGCCTTCATACTCTCCTCCGTTATTTATTTAGATAGCGGTAGTACACTAACGTAATATTTCGATTTAGCGGAATCTATACACAAACAGCACTACAGCTATCTTAACAAAATGGTCACGTTTCCGGGTACTCCCTTTCCGTTGCCTCTACCAGCCCGCCTTCCTCCTCCATAAACCCGCTGTCCGAAAACAGGTATACTTGAGCATTCCCGCGCCGGGCACCGGCTTCATACACCGTATCGAGCAGAATAATGCTCACAGTGTTCCCTGCAGCCTCCAAAAGCTCCACCTGTTCACATATTCTTCTGCTCAAATATGCGGTTACAATAACAATCTCCGTATTTTCAAGCACCGGAATCACTTGATCCAAAAGGTACTCAAAGTCCCTTACATTTTTCATCAATAGTTCTGCCAGCATCTTAAATAACCCGGTAATATGCTCCTTATCACCGGCCTCACCCGTAAATATGATCTGCCTGGCATCTGCTGTTATACATCCGTTGGTAGCAAACCGTACTGTAGCGCCATCCTTCCAAGCCCTGTCAAACAATGTAGCAGCCACCTTTATGCCAATTTCAGCAATCCGTTTGTTGATCGTATCTTCATATTCATAAAGCTGTGATTGCATGTTCAACAGTACAGTCAGGCTTTGCTGGGATGTAAATTCATTTTTTCTGACCATTAGACTGCCACACCTTGCAGAAGCAGGCCAATGAATGCGATTGAGCGGGTCCCCCGGTGTATAATCCCTTGCACCTGCGACCATGAAAGGATCATCTACAATCCATCTGTTAACGGTATTATCGCTTTGCAGCAGGTTGACGGGAGTAAACATCTCCTCAAGGTCTACAATCTCCGGATAAACCATCAGGCGGGCATTTACCGCTACAGGCTCCGACACCACACTATAGCTTAGAAGATCACCACTAATCAGCGTAACATTTTCGGTAGTGAAGACACCTCTTTTCAGACATTTCAGCTTCCAGCTCCTTGTAGTCCGCTGATAACTCTTCAGGATGAAGCTGCTGGTCACACGCCTGCTGTCCTGTGCCACTACAGAGCAGGTCTGGGCAAAGCCAAGCCACCGCGAGGTGTGAATGTCTACTTTTAGCCAGGGCACCGGCAGCAGCTTACTATTATGAACTGTCTCCACCAGGTGAATTACGTCACCCTCATGGGCTTCACTAACACTGAATTCGCATTTGTAATCGAGCTTATGAAAGGAGTATTTGCAAAATAGAAACATCTGAAACCATAGGCAAAATACAAATATCAGCGCAAGCGCTATTACATCCATATAAACACCTCAGAATTCTTCAGTTGGAACAGGTACCTTCTTCAAAATCTCACAGACAGCATTTTCGGAATTCTCTGTGCCTCCTGAGATTGCATGGCCTTTTAATATCAAACGGTGAGCCAGCACCGGAATTGAAACCTTTTTCACATCGTCAGGCATAACATAATCCCTGTTCTCAAAAATAGCATTAACCTGGGCAGCCTTCATTAAGGCAATACTCCCTCTGGGGCTGACACCGAGGGATATCTTTTCATCCTGCCGCGTTTGTTCAATAATCTCAACAATATACTGCTCCAGCGCAGCTGACACCTTAACGGCAGAAATACAAGCTTGGGCTTCCAGTACAGCTTCACCGGAAGCTACCGTCTTCAATTCAGTTTCCGGGTCACCATCCCTAAATCGCTGAAGAATCTCGATGCCCTCCTGTTGGGATGGGTAGCCCATCTTAAGGCGCATAAAAAACCTATCCAGCTGCGCTTCAGGCAATGGAAAGGTGCCACGGGTTTCAACCGGATTCTGTGTTGCCAGCACAAAGAAAGGCTCCTTAAGCTTCCTTGTATCACCATCCACAGTAATCTGTCCTTCCTCCATACACTCCAGGAGGCTTGACTGGGTCCGCGGTGTAGCCCTGTTTATTTCATCCGCAAGCACAATATTTGCGAATAATGGACCCGGCCTAAAAACAAATTCTCCCTGCTTCTGATCAAAATAATTTATTCCTGTAAGATCCGAGGGAAGAAGATCCGGTGTGAATTGTACTCTCTTAAACTCGCATTCAAGAGATTTTGCCAGGCATCTTGCCAACATAGTCTTGCCTACACCCGGCACATCCTCCAGCAGGACATGACCGCCGCAAAACAGGCAGTTAAGCACTAGATCAATGGTGTCCTCTCTACCCACAAGCACACTGGATATATTAGTCCTCACCTTATCAGCTAATTTTTTAATCTGTGACAGTTCCATTCTTATCCCCCGCATATATTTATTTGGCACTTCCCTCACTTGTCTGTTCTATTTTTTCCTGCATCTTGTGCCATGCCTTCTCCTTTTCCACATCTTCACGGTATTCGGGAATGCTTAAAATTACTGAAACGCAAAGAATAACAGCAATAACAATAATCTCTTTTATTGCCGCAGGCGAAAGGTTCCTTAGTTTCATACTGACTTTTTCAAATAATGTTCTCATCAAGGTCGCCAACTCTTCTCCTATTTCTATACGCAAAAGCCTTTATTTCATTGCCTGAGCGAAAGCCTCACCGAATTCTTCACACTGCTCCAATTCGCTTTCTGTCAGGGAGTACTTGAAGCCCAGTGGCGGTCGGGGAATAGTTAGCCCGACTCCCTCCAGTGCAGCGCTAATCGTTTTCGGAGCCTCTCCGCTCCAGCCATAGCTACCGAAGCCTGCACCCAGCTTTCCCCTAAATCTATGGGCCTTAATCTCCTCCAGCAGACCGGCGGTCGGTCTGAGAACCGTGCCATTGATTGTACAGCTGCCAACCAGTACTGCTTTAGCTTTGAAAATCTCCGTAATCAAATCGCTGGGATCCGCTAGAGCCACATCAAACATTTTGTATTTGATACCCTGCTTTTCCAGTCCGCGAGAAATTGCTTCCGCCATCGTTTTAGTGGCATTATACATAGTATCATAAATAACAACAGCGTGTCCCTCGTTGTAGTCCTGCGCCCATTCATAATATTTATCAATGATCTGCATTGGATTAACGCGCCATATAGCACCATGGCTCGGTGCTATCATATCTATCGGAAGATTCAGTTCTTTAATTTGCTCAATCTTCTTCTTAATTAGCGCACTAAATGGTGTTAATATGTTTGCATAATACTTAATTGCTTCTTCAAATAGTTCACAGCTGTCTACTTCGTCATTAAAAAGAGAAATACCTGCAAGGTGCTGACCGAAAGCATCATTAGATAACACCGTTGCCGCTCCCTTTACATATGTAAGCATGCTGTCCGGCCAGTGAATCATCTGCATTTCCACAAAAACCAGATCATATTTCCCTATATTGATAGAATCCCCTGTTTTGACTATTTGAAAATTCATGTCATCTCTATGAAAATGGTTTTGAATAATGGCGGCACCATTTTTAGTGCAATAGATTGGGATATCCTTCATAGGCAGTCTGTCGAGTAAATGTCCGAGACTTCCACTGTGATCAGTCTCAGCATGGTTGATGACTATCATATCAATATTAGCAAGTCCGACATCTGCGTCAAGCCTGTCTACATACTCCTCCTTAAAGGGATTCCACACAGTATCAATCAATACGGTCTTCTCGTCTTTTATCAGGTATGAATTGTAGCTGGATCCTCTATGGGTAGATAGCTCCTGTCCGTGAAAATGCCTAAGACTCCAGTCTCTTATGCCTACCCAGTAAATATCTTTATTAATTTCAATCATAGCTTTACCCTCTCCCTTCGTCTCTATATGTTACCCCAACCATCATTATTCAATCTCCAAATATGCAAAAAGAGCCGCCTTATAAAAGACAGCTCTCTTTTTTTTATTATTATTCTATTATGCTCGTAACAGAACCTGAACCAACAGTCCTTCCGCCTTCACGGATAGCAAACTTTAGTCCCTGATCCATAGCGATCGGAGTAATGAGCTTGATAGTCATTTCTATATGATCGCCGGGCATGCACATTTCTACGCCTTCCGGAAGCTCAGCAACACCGGTAACGTCGGTTGTTCTGAAGTAAAACTGCGGTCTGTATCCATTAAAGAATGGAGTATGTCTGCCGCCCTCTTCCTTTGTCAGAACGTATACTTGAGCTTTGAAATGGGTATGAGGTTTGATTGAACCGACCTTAGCAAGAACCTGTCCTCTTTCAATCTCATCTCTCTGAACACCTCTGAGCAGGCAACCGATATTATCACCAGCTTCAGCCTGGTCAAGAATCTTTCTGAACATTTCTACGCCGGTACAAACAGTCTTCCTGGGCTCATCCATCAAGCCAACGATTTCAACTTCCTCGCCAACCTTGATAGTTCCTCTTTCAACTCTGCCGGTAGCAACCGTACCACGCCCTGTAATAGAGAATACGTCCTCAACAGGCATCAAGAACGGTCTGTCTGTAGGTCTTTGAGGAGTAGGAATATAAGTGTCCACTGCCTCCATCAAATCGAGAATCGGCTTGTATTTAGGATCGCTTTGATCTGTTGCATCACATTCAAGAGCTTCCAATGCCGAGCCTCTGATTATTGGAATATTGTCACCATCATAGTCATAAGAGCTGAGCAACTCTCTCAGTTCCATTTCAACAAGCTCAATTAATTCCTCATCATCAACCATGTCGCACTTGTTCAAGAATACTATAATATGCTGGACGCCAACACGGCCTGCAAGGAGTATGTGTTCTCTGGTCTGAGGCATCGGGCCGTCAGCTGCAGATACGACGAGAATAGCTCCATCCATCTGAGCTGCACCAGTGATCATGTTCTTAACATAGTCGGCATGGCCGGGGCAGTCAACATGAGCATAGTGTCTGTTTTCAGTCTCATACTCAACATGCGACGTTGAAATCGTGATTCCTCTAGCTTTTTCTTCCGGAGCCTTGTCAATCTGATCATAAGCGGTATAGTTGGCTTGTCCGGAAAATCCGAGAACTTTTGTTATAGCTGCTGTCAAAGTAGTCTTACCGTGATCAACGTGACCAATAGTTCCAATGTTAACGTGGGGTTTTGTTCTTTCAAATTTGGCCTTACCCATTTTTAAATCTCCTCTCTCTTCAGTATAATACTGAACAATTAGTAATTTATATATTTTATATGCCGCAAAATGCTTCAAATGTAAGCAATGTTTTTTGCAGCACATTGGCCGCACTCACTTCAGAATAGATTCCTGAATACTTTTGGGAACCTCTTCATAGTGATCAAACTGCATTGTAAATACGCCTCTCCCCTGAGTCCTGGAACGAAGCTCTGTAGCATACCCAAACATACTTGCAAGCGGCACGTTTGCTGTAATAACCTGTGCCCCGGATCTGCTCTCCATACCTTCTATCCTGCCTCTTCGGGAATTTATATCACCCATTACATCTCCCATATACACTTCAGGTGTAACAACATCAACCTTCATGATAGGCTCCAATAGCGCAGGATCAGCTTTCCTGCAACCATCCTTGAACCCAATGGAACCTGCAATTTTAAAGGCCATTTCGGATGAATCCACTTCATGATAGGACCCATCCACAAGGGTAACTTTAACATCAAGAACCCTATAGCCCCCTAAAACACCATTCTTCATTGCCTCCTGAATGCCTTCATCAATCGCCGGGATATACTCTTTTGGTATAGCACCGCCAACAATTTTGTTCACGAATTCATAGTCGCTACCCGGCTCCAGAGGCTCGATTTCCAATACACAGTGGCCATATTGACCTCTACCGCCCGATTGCCGCACAAATTTGCCTTCTGCCTTGACTGCCTTGCGTATTGTTTCCTTATATGCAACCTGTGGCTGCCCTACATTGGCTTCGACCTTGAACTCTCTCATCAGTCTATCAACAATTATCTCCAGATGTAGCTCCCCCATGCCCGAAATGATTGTCTGTCCTGTCTCCAGGTCTGTGTGCGCCTTAAAGGTAGGATCCTCCTCGGAAAGCTTTGCTAAAGCTGCCGACATCTTTTCCTGACCCGCTTTGGTTTTCGGCTCCACAGCAACATGAATAACCGGCTCGGGAAACTCCATAGACTCCAGTATAATTGGTGCGTCCTCGCTGCACAGAGTGTCCCCTGTAGCAGTATCCTTGAGGCCTACAGCCGCTGCAATGTCACCCGAGTATACCGTATCTGTATCCTCTCTGTGATTGGCATGTATCAGAAGTATTCTACCAATACGTTCTCTCTTATTCTTGGTAGAATTTAGTACATATGACCCTGACTTCAGCTTGCCTGAGTATGCCCTGAAAAAGCAAAGCTTCCCAACGAAGGGATCTGCGATGATTTTGAAGGCTAGTGCCGAAAAAGGTCCGTCATCGTCTGCCGGTCTTTCAAGCACCTCCTCCACGTCCTCTGTTGAAACTCCGGTAATAGCCGGTACATCCAGAGGCGAGGGCATATACTCGATAACCGCATCCAAAAGCTGTTGTACACCCTTGTTTTTATAAGATGATCCACAGGTAACAGGTATCATTTTAACAGCAATGGTTGCTTTTCTGATTCCTGCATGTATTTCATCTACGGTAAGTTCTTCGCCTTCAAGGTACTTCTCCATGAAAGCCTCATCTTGTTCAGCAACAGTTTCAATTAATATGTTACGATATTTTTCAACAATCTCCACCATATCATCCGGTATCGACTCTTCGTCTACCACTTCTCCCTTGTCACCCAGATAGTATGAAGCCTTCATTGTCACCAGATCGACTACTCCCTCGAAAACCTCTTCCTTGCCGATAGGCAACTGAATTGGAACAGCGTTGGCCTTCAACCTGTCCTTCATCATTTGGATGCAGTTGAAGAAGTCCGCACCCACAATATCCATTTTATTAATGTATGCAATGCGAGGTACGTTGTATTTGTCAGCCTGTCTCCATACGGTTTCGGACTGGGGCTCAACCCCTCCTTTTGCACAAAAAAGTGTCACTGACCCATCGAGAACTCTCAGAGATCTTTCAACCTCCACCGTAAAGTCAACGTGCCCCGGCGTATCTATAATATTAATTCTATGTCCATTCCATTGAGCTGTCGTCGCAGCCGAGGAAATAGTAATTCCCCTTTCCTGCTCCTGCTCCATAAAGTCCATAGTAGCAGCACCTTCATGGGTCTCTCCCATTTTGTGCAGCCTTCCCGTATAATACAGGATTCTTTCAGTAGTAGTTGTCTTGCCGGCATCAATATGTGCCATAATGCCGATATTCCTTGTTTTCTCCAAACTAAACTGCCTGGGCATGAATGCCTCCTTTCTTCCTCGATAAGTTCCTATATGGCTGTTGTCTTACCAGCGATAATGTGCAAATGCCTTATTGGCCTCTGCCATCTTGTGGGTATCTTCCTTCTTTTTGAAGGCTCCGCCGGTTCCGTTGGCAGCATCCATTATTTCTCCTGCAAGTCTTTCCTTCATTGTCTTCTCACTTCTGGAACGCGAATGGCTGATTAGCCATCTGAGCCCGAGCGCTTGTCGTCTTTCAGGTCTCACTTCAATGGGCACCTGGTATGTTGCACCGCCAACTCTTCTTGCTTTAACCTCCAGTACAGGCATTATGTTGTTCATTGCCTGCTCAAACACTTCAAGAGGATCCTTGCCTACTTTTTCCTTAATAATGTCAAATGCGTCATAGCAAATTCTCTGAGCTATGCCCTTCTTGCCATCAAGCATAATGTTATTAATTAGCTTAGTAACAACCTTGTCATTATAAATGGGATCCGGCAAAACATCTCTTTTTGGAGTATGTCCTTTTCTTGGCACTTTACTTCCCTCCTTTGATAAATAATTGGGGCTCTACCCCTTCTGCTGTTGAGGTACTCGGAACCCTAAGGTTCTCGTTAGTGCTTCCGTACATGTAATATATAAAAATAGCTTTATCGTTACAAGATACTTGGCACCTTCAATTTGGTCTTCACTCAGGCTGCTACTTTTTCGCTGCCTTGGGTCTCTTAGCTCCATACTTTGAACGACTCTGCATCCTATTTGTAACACCTGCTGTGTCAAGAGTCCCTCTGACAATATGGTACCTTACACCGGGAAGATCCTTCACCCTGCCTCCTCTAATGAGCACAACGCTATGCTCCTGTAAATTGTGGCCTATTCCGGGAATGTAAGCACTTACTTCAATTCCGTTAGTCAAGCGCACCCTTGCAACCTTCCTCAAGGCTGAGTTCGGCTTTTTTGGTGTCGTAGTCCTAACTACAGTGCAAACACCTCTTTTCTGAGGAGAGTTAACCTTAACCGGCTTTTTCTTCAGCGAGTTAAACCCCCTTTGAAGAGCAGGAGAATCTGATTTATATTCAATCGTCTTCCTTCCCTTCCTGACCATCTGATTAAATGTTGGCAATCCATACACCTCCTTTCACCCATTATAATATATCCTAAATTAAGTAACTTGCTATTAACTAAAAAATTCACCCTGGCATAAATGCAGCCTTTGAACTTACTTTAGCAAACAAACTGCCGACGCACCTACTTCAATGCCTACTGCCTTTCCCAACTGCTTCATGGTTTCAACATATTCCAGTGCAACATTGTTTGAGATGCAAAGCTCCTTAAGACTTGCTGTAACCTTTTCATCCGCGTCCTTTGCAATAAATACCAGCTTTGCCGCATCGTTCTCTACGGCTTTCAATGTCTGCTTAACTCCTATCGTCCTATTGCTGCTTCTTATAACCTCCAGCACAAGTCCGCACCTATCCCTCTCATAAATTCGCACTGAAATATTTTATCACCGTAGTTCCGTGTTTGTCAAGATGAACA
Organism: uncultured Oscillospiraceae bacterium; assembly: GCA_964404395.1. Lineage (GTDB taxonomy): Bacteria > Bacillota > Clostridia > Acetivibrionales > DTU013 > JAAYBT01. The sequence goes on from CAYOKA010000034.1 coordinate 17,214, forward strand.
TGACACAGAAGCTTTTGCGATGTAACCTTAATCAAACTCAGCGCCGCAATATATAGTGACATACTTTCATTCTACCCGCAATATATTGTACAGCTGAGCTCAAAACATGGTACATCGCAAAATGCCCGACACCGGGGGACGTTTTCCTTGTGTCCCCCGGTTACTGTTCAGATCACCAGCACTATTTATTCCAGACGTGTTTCAAAGTATCTTCCACAAACAACACTGTCGGTCTAAACTACTGTGCGGTTTTAACTCAGTGACACAGGGAAAACGTCCCCCTGTGTCATTACTCCGAAACAGTGCTTATTGTTATATCCTTATATCTGCTCATGCCCGTTCCGGCCGGAATCAATTTACCAATTATCACGTTCTCCTTCAGTCCGACTAATGGATCCACCTTACCCTTAATAGCGGCTTCGGTTAACACTCTCGTCGTTTCCTGGAAGGAAGCAGCAGACAGGAATGATTCTGTAGCCAGCGACGCTTTGGTAATGCCCAGCAAGGTCCGTTTCCCCTTCGCGGGTCTCAAGCCTTCAGCTGTAGCCCGTGCATTCTCCCCTTCAAAATCAAACATATCCACAAGTCCACCGGGAAGCATGTTTGTATCGCCTGCATCTTCAATCTTGACCTTCCTGAGCATTTGCCTGATGATTACTTCAATATGCTTATCATTAATATCAACGCCCTGCAATCTATACACTCTCTGAACTTCTTGCAGCAAGTAGGACTGAACTCCCTTAACGCCCTTGATCTTAAGAATGTCATGGGGATTGACTGAGCCTTCAGTAATCTCATCGCCCGCTTCTATTACATCATTGTCGGATACCTTCACTCTGGATCCGTAGGGGATCATATAGGTACGAGCCTCTCCGTCTTCAGTAGTTACAATGACTTCCCTCTTCTTCTTCGTATCACTAATTGTCACAGTACCGGCCACTTCCGATATAACCGCAAGACCCTTCGGCTTTCTGGCTTCAAAAAGCTCCTCCACACGAGGAAGACCCTGTGTGATGTCCTCACCGGCAACACCGCCAGTATGGAAGGTTCTCATGGTAAGCTGAGTGCCCGGCTCACCAATGGACTGAGCAGCGATAATACCCACCGCTTCGCCCACATTAACATCCTCATTGGTAGCAAGGTTTGCACCATAGCATTTTGCGCATACGCCATATTCAGAATGGCATGTGAGCATTGATCTGATTTTGGCCTTCTTGATACCTGCATTAACAACCCTCTCGGCTTCATCATCCGTGAATTTTTTACCGCCCTCTATGATAATCTCTCCGGTCTCCGGATGAACAATCGGCTCTAGAGTATACCTGCCCACCAATCTTTCCGCCAAACCTTCAATTACTTCACTTCCATCCTTAATGTCGCCTACTTCTATGCCCTTTCTCGTACCACAATCCAACTCTCTTACAATAACATCCTGGCTGACATCGACCAGACGACGGGTAAGGTAACCGGAGTCAGCTGTCCTTAATGCTGTATCCGCAAGGCCTTTTCTGGCACCATGGGTAGATATAAAGTACTCCAGAACGTTCAGACCCTCTCGGAAATTCGCCCTTATAGGAATCTCAAGTGTTCTCCCCGATGTATCGGCCATAAGTCCCCTCATACCGGACAACTGCTTAATCTGACTGATACTGCCTCTGGCTCCTGATTGGGACATCATAAATATTGGATTGAATTTGTCCATTGAATCCAACAAAGCCTGTGTCAAGTTTTCACCTGTCTTTGTCCAAGCCTGTATGACGGAGTTATATCTTTCCTCTTCGGAAATAAGTCCCCTCTTGTACATCTTAGTTATATTGTCAATTTTCTTTTCCGTATCATCAATAAAATTCTGCTTAACATCAGGGATAACCATATCAGAAACGCTGACGGTAACGGCGCCCTTGGTGGAGTATTTAAAGCCCAGATTCTTAATTTTATCCAGTACAATCGCTGTCTTTGTCGTACCGTGCACTTTGATACATTTATCAATAACCTTCCCAAGCTCTTTCTTCGTAACCAAGCTGGAAACTTCCAGATCAAACTGCTTTTCGGGATCCGATCTGTCAACAAAGCCCAAGTCCTGTGGTATCGCATCGTTGAATATCAATTTACCGACAGTCGTATCTATAATCTTCGATGTGGGCTTGCCATCAATGACCTTTTCAATCCTGGTGCGTATCAATGCATGAAGTCCCACATAACCGGCCTCATAGGCCATAACAGCCTCATTCAAGGATCCAAATACCTTACCTTCACCCGGTTCACCCTCACGATCAATGGTAAGATAATAGCAGCCCAGTACCATGTCCTGCGTCGGTACAGTAATAGGCTTCCCGTCCTTAG
>CAYOKA010000035.1:0-19496 GCA_964404395.1 uncultured Oscillospiraceae bacterium
ATACAGTCCTTGGAGAGGGACTATAAACACTACTACTTTATAATACGAGGATGATTTTAATGTCAGAGCAGATTAGGCTAATTGCCGCTAGGATAAAAGATTTGCGAGATATTGCGGGTCTTTCCGTAGAAGTCTTGGCAGATGAACTTGGTATATCTCCTGAAACTTACGAAGAATATGAAGCCGGTGACATCGATATCCCTATTGGGTTTCTATACGAATTGGCTAACAAGTTCAACGTTGAGCTAACTGCCATTTTGACAGGGGACAATCCCAAGCTTCATACCTATTCCCTTGTAAGAAAGGGCAAAGGTGTAAATGTCGATCGTAAAAATCCCTACAAATACCAAAGTCTCGCTTATAATTTCGTGAATAAAAAGTCCGAGCCCTTTAGTGTTTACGTTGAGCCATCGGCAGATGACAAACCAATTCACCTAAGCTCACATCCCGGTCAGGAATTCAACTATGTATTAGAAGGTACGCTAATGATTTATCTAGATGGTCATCAGCTTATTCTCAATGAAGGAGATTCCTTATATTTTGATTCCGGCTACAACCATGGTATGAAAGCGCTGGAAGGAAAACCCGCTAAATTTTTAGCAATAATTTTTTAGCTTACAACAATATTTAGCGGACACTACAAAACTATGAAGATAGAGGTTATTATTATGTCAGATTTATTAGGAAAATTTTTAGGCAAGCATGAGTTTACATCTTACGAAAACTTTACTGAGGACTTTCATATACACATACCCAACGATTTTAATTATGCATACGACGTTATTGACACTATTGCCGCTGAAGCCCCTGACAAATCAGCAATGGTTTGGTGTGATGACATGGGAAATGAGGCTCAATTCACTTTTGCTCAGATTAAATACTACAGTGATAAGGCAGCCAACTTTTTCATAAGCCATGGGATTAAAAAGGGTGACCCGGTCATGTTGATTCTCAAAAGGCGATATGAGTTTTGGTTCTGTCTTCTTGCTTTACACAGAATAGGAGCTATCTGTATTCCGGCTACACATTTGCTCACCACCAAGGATATCGTATATAGATGTAACGCGGCCGATATTAAAATGATTGTTTCTGTTACGGATGATGAAGTCATCAAGCATATCGAAGCTGCCGCCTCCGATTCTCCTACACTGAAGTCAAAAGCGCTGATTGGCGAACCCAGAGAAGGCTGGTTGGATTTTTTGAATGAATTGGAAAATGCATCAGATGTGTTTGAAAGACCTACCGGCAGTGAGGCAACAAATAATGATGACATAATGCTAATCTATTTTACATCCGGCACCACTGGAATGCCCAAAATGGTCATGCACAATTTCACCTACCCTTTAGGTCATATTTCCACAGCGAAATACTGGCAAAACGTGCAAGACGGCGGCCTTCACCTTACAGTAGCTGATACAGGCTGGGCTAAGGCAATGTGGGGTAAGATTTACGGCCAATGGATTAGTGGCGCTGCTGTGTTTGTCTATGATTATGACAAGTTTGTACCGAAAGAATTCCTTGATGTTATTGTAAAACATAAGGTCACATCTTTTTGCGCACCGCCGACAATTTACAGGTTTTTTATTAAAGAGGATTTATCGAACTTCGACCTCGGCAACCTTAAATACTGCTCGATAGCCGGCGAGCCCCTGAATCCTGAGGTATATAATCAATTTTTAAAAGCAACCGGTATAAAGCTTCGAGAAGCATATGGGCAAACAGAGCTGACCGTTACACTTGCAACATATCCCTGGATGGAACCAAAGCCGGGCTCAATGGGCAAGCCATCTCCCGGCTATGATATAGACCTTCTTAATGATGAGGGCAATCCTTGTGATATTGGAGAAGAAGGCCAGTTGGTTGTCCGTACTGACAAGCGGAAGCCCTTTGGAATGTTCACCGGCTACTATAGAGACCCGGATCTTACACATAAGGTATGGCATGACGATATCTATTACACAGGTGATATGGCCTGGAGAGATGAGGACGGGTATTACTGGTTTGTCGGAAGAGGAGATGACCTTATCAAAAGCTCCGGATACAGAATAGGCCCCTTTGAGGTAGAAAGTGCTCTTGTAGAGCATCCTGCCGTACTTGAATGTGCAATCACGGCAGTACCGGATGAAATCAGAGGACAAATAGTCAAGGCTACAGTGGTGCTTGCAAAAGGTTATGTTGGAAGCGAGGATTTGGTAAAGGAGCTTCAGGATCATGTTAAAAGGGTTACCGCTCCCTATAAGTATCCCAGAATTATCGAATTCGTCAGTGAGCTTCCAAAGACAATCAGTGGGAAAATAAGACGAATAGAAATTCGTGAAAGCGACCAAAAGTAAGGCTTTGTTTGGTTGAAGGAAGAGTGGTGGATATCTTTCGCCTCGTTATAACTGAAAAATGTCTGTATTTGCCAGAAGGGCTTGTAAGCGGGAATATACCCCCTACAAGCCCTTCGCTAATTATACTGTCCCACATCCAACTTTATTCTTGTTCAATGAGCGCTTGCGCGAATTGTACGCCAAAACGCGGGCACTTTAGGGCTTTCCTTACGCGTTTTGTGTGTATCGCGCCGCGAGCATTTTATCAAATGCTCCTTCAGTGAGGGATTGAACCCACCACTGAAGTGGGAATCTGTTTATCCCCCGCCTATAGAGGCAGGGGTCTTAGGAGCATTTGATATACATCATCCAAGCTCTACTCCCCCTGCTCTGCCAACCTGCCAAGAAGCAGATTGCTTCTCTCTATAAACTTTGTCATAGCCTCAGGATTAAGCTGCTTATGGCTCATCATAGCCAAATCATAAACATGTTGGCAAATCAAAGTCCGATCGTCCTTTTCACCCTCATTACCCGCCATTTTGGCAACAGCCTTTATCAATGAATTGTTACTGTTCAGCACAAGAGTTTGCTCATCAGGGAACATTCCACTAACATCTGTCCCAGTCATCCCGTACATTTTGCTCATTTCCTGCATCCTTCGCGAGTATTCCGATAGCAGAATAATTCCTGGAACCGTTGTTGTTTTTAAGGCTTCCACCTGTATTTTAAGCTTATCATTACCAAGTGCCTCTTTAAACACTGCCTCAAGCTTTGTTATCAAATCGGCTTCAACAGCAGCTGCTTCCGTATCTTTCATGCTTTCGGACAAATCCGCATCAATTCGAGAGAACTTCAGGCCACTTTTCTTCATTTCGAGGAATTGTATAAAATGATTATCGATTAACGCATTGAGAATAACCGCCTCCATGCCTTGATCCTTGAACATCTTAATGTACTGCGACTGCTGCTTTTCATCAGTTACATAAAACACATTATCCTTATGCTTTTCCTTGTTTCTTTCCAGATATTCATCTAGCGTGACATAATCACCATTCGTAGTTTTGAAGATGACAATATCCTTTACTTTGTCGAAAAACTTCTCTTCACGGATACATCCATATTTAATGAATGGATTAATGTCATCCCAAGATTTGTTGTAATTATCCCTTTCGTTCTCAAAAATCGACGTCAGCTTGTCAGCCACTTTCTTTGTTATATGTGAGGAAATTCTTGATACGTACCCGTCATTTTGCAGAAAACTTCTGGATACATTCAAGGGTAAATCCGGGCAGTCGATAGTTCCCTTGAGTAGCATAAGAAATTCAGGTATGATTTCCTTAACATTATCTGCTACAAATACCTGATTGTAATAAAGCTTTATCTGCCCCTCAATGGTCTCAAACTCATGCTTAAGCTTGGGGAAATACAAAATCCCCTTTAAGCGGAAAGGATAATCCATGTTTAAATGAATCCAGAAAAGAGGATCATTGTAATCATGGAATACCTTCTTGTAGAATTCCTTGTATTCCTCATCAGTACAATCCTTCTGATTTTTCAACCACAGCGGGTGTGTATCATTAATAGGTTTTTCCTGCTCGTCTGCAGCCTTCTTTTCAATATCGGCATCAGCTTTTTGAGAACCGTCCTCCTCGGAAGAACCGTCCCCCTCTTTATCATCTTTTTTGGTAGCGTCCTCAATGTATGTCTCAAAGGGCATAAAGGCACAGTATTTCTCAAGAACTTCCTTCATTTTGTGGTAGTCCAAAAATTCTTGTGCGTCATCAGCAATATATAATGTAACAGTAGTGCCCCGTTCTAATCGCTCCGAACTGTCCATTTCATATTCTGTTCCACCTGAACTTGTCCACTTCACAGGGTTTGCACCGGCTTGCCACGACAATGTATCTATAGAAACCTTGTCTGAAACCATAAAGGCTGAATAAAAACCAAGTCCGAAATGTCCAATAATTTGGCCGCTCTCATCTGTTTTGTCCTTATACTTTTCAAGGAAATCAACCGCACCTGAAAAGGCTATCTGGTTTATGTATTTCTTGACTTCTTCATCAGTCATACCAATTCCGTTGTCGATAACCTTGATAGTTTTATCATTCTTATTTACAATGACTTTTATATAAAATTTTTCATTCTGCGGCAATTCAGCCTCGCCTATCGATACCAGCTTTTTAAACTTGATAATCGCATCGTTGGCATTTGAAACTATTTCACGAACAAAAATATCCTTCTCCGAGTATAACCATTTTTTTATTATTGGTAAGATATTTTCTGTATTTATAGAGATATTTCCAGTCTCTCTTGGCATATTAAATCCCTCCAGTTATCCATTTTGTATAATAATAATATTGACTGCCAATATTTATATTACAACTAGTCTTCTTCCATTGTCAAGATAAAATTAGCACTCCCTTAAAGAGAGTGCTAATAAAATGGAAAGAATACCATCTTTAAATACACAGGTATTTCTCCAGCAATTTATCATATTCATAGCGGACTGCATCCACAACCGGATTTGCTGAAGAATTCAGTTCAATATGGTCAATGGTCTTTATCGGAAGCACTTTAATCGAGGTTCCCGATAAAAAGGCTGCATCAATTTCCTGCAACTCGCCTACCTCCACAAATTGCTCGGTCACCTCGAACCCCGCATTCTTACAAGCTGCAAAAACGTATTGTCGGGTAATACCTCTCAGAACAAATTCGCCGGGCGCAGTAATAATTGAATTATCTTTAATGAAAAAAGCATTTGACTTACTCCCCTCTGTAATCCGGCCATTGCTATCAACCAGCAAGAGTTCAAAATACCCGCCCTCTTGCATCTTTGCACTAACGGCATTTTTATAGTTTTGATTAAGCACCTTGGCATTGGGGTTATTTCTTTCAATTTGGAACAATCCGGTCTTTACTCCCATATCTGCTTCCCCCTTTGTGGGGTAATGGCTTTTGCTAATATAAAAAAGCTGCACCAGCTGGCCGCTTGCCTCATCTCCATACATAACTATCTTTACATTGCAGTTATCGGATTCGTTTACAGTTAGCAGCTTCACAATGCTTTCCTTTATTACCGTTGCATTTAGCTCAAACAAAAGCCCTATCGATTCGAGTGAGCCCCTCATTCTTTCATAATGATCCTCGAAGAAAAGAGGCACACCATTTATTATTCTGATAACTTCATAGGCTGCTTTGCCGGATGCAGAATCAACATCTATCGTTTCCGGGTCATTTCTAACTATTCCATTAAATAAATAATATTTTGCTGCGTTATCCTTCATATAAAGCATCCTCCCCATCCTCTTCTATTCACGCTAGTGCAATCTTCGTGTATTGCCTCATACAAATATAGTACATTTGAAGGCTATCTTCAACTTTTTTTACTGCCATAAGGCCTTTTGCCTTTTACTTAAAAAGTTCAAAGATGTCCGCTTTGATGCTTGTAGCTTTGAAAAGCGCTTTACAATCCTGCATTACGATTATTATAATTTTAGGGGGACGGTTCTCAATTGAATCATGGCGACTAAATTATGGGGACGGTCCTTTTTGTTTTGGAAAACCGACCCCTTACTTACATCTTGCTGCGGCAATATTAGTGGATTATAATGTATTGTGTCACATATAACAAATAGCCGAAGGAGGAAGGCATATGGGAACAGTAAAGGACTTTAGGAATATATCCAGCTGGGATGAATTGTTTGATATGACTAATGAATATCTCACCTTTCTTGTCGAACAGCATCAGGTAACCCATGATATGGTCATTAAAACAACCCATGACATTATTATAAATGCAGGGTACAATTACTCCTACGAGGACGTTGAAAAGGAATACTACAGCGGGTTCTGAAGGGCTGGAATAAATTACACCTCTTCTATCGTATTATTGTATATTGGTATCATTGAAGTTCAAAAAGCATGGGAATTTGACGTCACCGGAGCTTCCTACCTGACCCAATTTCAAAATGATATTTAACAATTCCAAGGTCAACCTCACGATACATACCGCCTGTTGCCTTTGCTGTCACCCCGCCTTCCGAGAGCGTAAATAGAAACTTCTGTTGGTTTACTGCTGTCGGTGCAAGTATTGCCGCCTCCATTCCCTTTATAAACCAAATAGGCACCTGTGTGTCTGTTTTACACAGCTCTTCCATGGGTTTACTTTTTCGGGCGACACCTTGTGTTTCCCCATATCCAAGCGCAATAACACAGCCTAGCTCTTCGCCCTGTCCGATGCTGACAGCTTTCCTTGCAGCCTTTTTACTGAATGATACTGCGACCCAGCATGTATTCAACCCTAACATTTGAGCCTTAAGAACTATGCGCTCGCCAAAATAGCCGGATTTTTCGTCAAAATCAGCGTCTTTCCTGCCCACAAGGGCTATGTAATTACGCACTCCCTTAAATCTGCCGTAACGTGCTTTTATGCCGCCAAACGCTTCCGGTTCATTTGTAATCAGTTGAATGTGAAGTCCGCTTTCTTTGTTGCATTCATCAATCTCTGCCTTTAGTTCTGCAAGTATTTTATTATCGATTTCCTTGTCAACATAGCTTCTTACTGAATGACGTTTTTCAATTGCAGTTAAAATATCCATATTCACCATCCTCCAATAAATTTCATAATCTTTTTTTCCTCTGCGGAGGGGTTAAGCCGGTAAACCTGATTGCTTATTTCCTCTATTGCATCTTGCTCAGAGAACCACTGCCCCTCCTTTACACCAGACCCCAAAAATGCTTTTCTATTCTATCTCATTTAACCATGCCTGGCTATCAGAAAGCTCTTGCGAAAAAATTCGCCCGTTGTCTTTTTCAGGATTCTTTGTCTCGTGATATTTAAACAGTACTTCTCCGGAAGGGGCTTCTCCCAGTATCTCAATTTTCCCTGTAGGGTGTGACATGCAGTAACGGAAGCTTTTTCCGATGCCATTCTGTAGTTTCTTTGCTCCTTCAACAACTTTTAGCCCATGTTTAATTGGAACTTGAAAATGGCTTTTCACTCCGGTAACAGGTCGACATTGAAAAACATAATATGGAAAAACACTGATGCTGGTAAGCTTTTTTAACAGTTCTCCTAAAACATCTGGGTCATCGTTGACGCCGGCAAGTAAAACAGTTTGGTTTTTGACCGGTATATTCCCTTCACTTAGTGCATCAATTGCTGCTTTTGATTCCTCTGTAATTTCATTCGAGTGGTTGAACTGTGTAACAACCATTAGTGGTTTCTTTTCATTATACTCTCTGAGTAGCTCAATCAGCTCCGGGTCATTGGTAATACGCTGCGGGTAGGTTACCGGAGTCCGTGTTGCAAAACGAATGAAATCCAAGTGCTCAATAGCTGTTAATCTCTTCAAGTAGCGCTCAATTGTCTTATTAGAATTCATAAAGGCATCGCCGCCAGAAATAAGGACATTGTTTATCTCTTTGTGCTCCTCTATATATGAAAATATAGCATCCAAATGCTTGGCGATCTCTTCTGAGCTAAGACCAACCAGACGTTTCCGGAAGCAGTGGCGGCAATACATTGCACATTGATTTGTAGTCAAAATCATTGCTGTTTGTCTGTATTTATGCTGCAGACCGGAAATTCTCGTGTTGTACTGTTCTCCACTTGTATCAAAGCTCCCATTAGGATCCCATTCCATTTTGGTCGGAATGCTCATCTTCATAATGGGGTCATCGAGATCATCGAAATCAATCAATGAGTAATAGTAGTCCGGAATACGCATAGGGAACTCCTCGAGCAGCTTATTCATTTCCTTAATTCCCTGCTCGCACAAATTGAGATCTTTTGCGATATCCTCTGCTATCTCATATGTTTTCATCATAACTCCTTTCTTTACCTATTTTATTCTGTTGCTTCAGTCCTTAGGTGTAGTCATACATGGATTCTTTGCCATGTATTCCATTTATTTCCTCGCGACTTATTAAGAAAACAAATAGACCGTTGACAAAGTAAATTTTTAAGTGATAATTAAGCGATAAAGTATATCGTGTTAAAACTGTGATGCGGTCTCTGTGCGGTATTTCCTACCGCACAAAGCCATAAGATGGAGCCAACTGCCGGATTCGAACCGGCGACCTGCGCATTACGAATGCGCTGCTCTACCAACTGAGCCAAGTTGGCGTTTGAAACACATGATTATTCTAATACTGTTCAAAGGTCGTGTCAACCACCAATAAGTCGCTTTGATGCAGATGCTGCCTCATATTTCACTTTTTCCTCGTCGATTGTTTTCAGCTCGCGGTTTTCCATCAATATTTCCCCATCCACAATAACCGTATCCACATCTGAACCCTGTGATGAATATACAATAGCTGAATATGGATCATTCAACGGATTCAAGTGTGGCTTGTCCGTATCTATAAGGATAATATCCGCTTTCATCCCGGGCTTGATTACTCCTGTATCACTACCGAAGCCAATTGCATTTGAACCATTCACAGTCGCCATTGCAAATGCCTGCCGGGCGTTTACCAGCTCGGGATTCTGACCAAGACCCTTGTGTATTAATGCTGCCAGGTGCATTTCTTCAAACATGTTCAGGTTGTTGTTACTTGCCGCGCCATCGGTCCCGAGTGCAATATTGACTCCCGCATCAAGCATTGCCGGGATAGGTGCTATTCCACTTCCCAGCTTAAGATTACTTGTTGGATTGTGGGCTGCACTAACCTCATATTTATGGAGAATCTCCATATCCTCCTTTGAAACATGCACCAAATGCGCGCCTATTACAGGCACATCGAAAATACCGGTTTCGACACATATTTCAACAGGAGATTTCCCATATTGCTCAAAGCTGTCCTTCCTCTCCTTGGCAGTTTCAAGCAAATGTATATGAATCCCCGTATTCAACTCCTTTGCAAGGTCAGATGCCCTTATGAGAGATTCATAGTCCCAAAGATAAGTAGAGTGTACCTCCAGGTAAACCTTGATTTTACAATTTCCTGTTCCGCTCCACATCTTGTAATAATCCCTGAATTCATCAAAAGCATCCAGTACCTTGCCACCCGAATGGAATTCCAGAGGGCTCTTGGATATGTTCACCCTCATGCCGGTTTCAGAAAAAGCCTTGGCGACAGCCTCCATATGCAGATACATATCAGCCATAGCTGTGGTTCCCGACTTCAGCATTTCAGAGATTCCCAGCAGTGTTCCCCAATATACATCATCATCCGTCAGGCGATCTTCAATGGGAAATATCCTCTCAAAAAGCCACTTGTCCAAAGGCAAATCGTCTGCAGCGTTTCGCATGAGTGTCATTGCACAGTGGGTATGAGCGTTGACCAAGCCCGGCATAGCCAGCCTATGCTTGCCGCTTATGCTCCTGTCGGCTTTGAAATCGATGGGTCTGGCGCCTGTGGGCTCAACAAAAATTATCCGCCCATTGCTTATACCAATATCCGCATTTTTTATATAATCCACAGCTGAACCCGGTGTTAAAATATCTACACCCTCAATGACTATATTCATATAAAACCTCCTGCTTCTCACTCCGGCAATTTAAACATGATCCTATCGGGCTGCAACCTTAAATAGCTCGCCTAAATCCATGAGTCGTATATTTTTTAAGCTCTAAATACACATGCTAATATCATTGCGTACATCATCATACTCTATATCATGTTCCGCTCTGCCAGGAGGACAAGTATTTTTTCTGTTCTTCGGTAAGAACATCTATGGAAATACCCATGGTCTCAAGCTTCAACTTGGCAATCTCATAATCCAACTCCTTGGGCAGTAAATGAACCTTATTCTCCATCTTACCAGCGTTCTTGACAATATATTCGGCACCCAAAGCCTGATTTGCAAAGCTCATGTCCATTACTATTGCCGGATGCCCTTCGGCCGCCGAAAGATTCAATAGCCTGCCCTCAGCTAAAAGAAAGAGCTTGCGGCCGTCTTTCATCGTATACTCTTCCACGAAGTCACGGACTGTCCTCTTTGAAACTGACAATCTCTCTATTGCATCGATATTGATCTCATCGTTAAAATGCCCTGAATTTGCTATAATCACGCCATCCTTAGCGATTTCTACATGCTTCTCATCAACCACATTCAAATCTCCGGTGACAGTGATAATAATATCCGCAAAGCTCATTGCCTCTTCAAGCTTCATGACTCTAAAGCCGTCCATAACTGCCTCAATAGCCTTAATGTGGTCAACTTCCGTGACAGTGACGTTCGCACCCATTCCCTTTGCTCTCATAGCAAGTCCCTTGCCGCACCATCCATAGCCGCATACCACAAAATTCTTACCGGATACCAGCACATTGGTAGCCCTGAAAAGCCCATCCAGTGTGCTCTGACCGGTACCATAACGATTGTCAAAGAAATGCTTTGTTTCCGAGTCATTTACAGCAATGATAGGTATTTTTAGTGCACCGTCTCTTTCCATGCTCTGTAAACGTATCACGCCCGTTGTGGTCTCCTCTGTCCCGCCTATGACCTTCTTTAATACCGAATCTCCGTAGTCCTTATGCAATAGTCCAACCAAGTCGCACCCGTCATCCTGGGTCATATCCGGCTCATGCTCAATGGCTGCCAGAAGATGCTTGTAATAGGTATCCCTATCTTCACCCTTTTTGGCGAATACTGAAATACCATAATCAACTACAAGAGAGGCTGCCACATCATCCTGAGTTGACAGTGGATTAGAAGCACACAGTACAATATCCGCTCCGCCTTCCTTCAGTGTTCGTACAAGGTTTGCCGTTTCTGTTGTTACATGAAGGCAGCAGCTCATTTTCTTCCCTGCCAGCGGCTTTTCCTTAGCAAATCTTTCCCTGATCATTTTCAGAACAGGCATCTGATTATCTGCCCATTCGATTCTGAGCTTTCCTTTAGGAGCCAGAGCCTTGTCTTTAATATCGCATTTTACCATTTTATTTACCTCCGTGATTGGCTTAGTTTTGAGTTTTACTCATCTATTACTTGCTTCGTTTACTCTGCTTGCTTCCTTATTTTACAAATCTGCTTCTCTTTATATTCCCCGTTTTTTCACAAAATAGATATTACTTATCTCCAATCATAACGAACACGCCCTCAGCTGCTTTTTTTTCGGAAGTCTTTTGTCCGGCGACCTTTTGTCCGGCGCCTTTTCGTCCGGAATTTTTAATGTCACCGGCCTTCAATCTCGAGCCCTCAGCACTGAAGCTGTCGAACTGCACTGATTTAAAACCACACTTCTCGAACCATTCCTTGACTTCTTTTTGAGAAAAGCCCTGCCAGAAATCATGCATTTTTTCCTTGAACTCCCGATTGCTATGCTCCTTCAGATCGGCAATAAACACCCTGCCTCCGGGCTTAAGCACTCTATACATTTCGCTCACCGCTTCAATGGGCTCCTCAATATGGTGCAAAAACATGTTGGCGCACACAATATCCGCACTTTGATCAGCCAAGGGCGTGTCACAGCCATCGGATATAATGGTCCTGATATTCTTTAGCCCCTGCTTTTCAGCCTTTTTACTAAGCTCCTTCAACATCGCACCTGAAATATCAATTGCTATAACAGCATCCACATGGGGTGAAACCGCACGCGAAAGATATCCGTCTCCGGCCCCCAAATCTATGAGCGTCATGTCCTTCTTGAGCAATTTTGCATCCAGCAGCTTGCTTATGACATCCTCATCAAAATAGTCGCTTCGCATGATTTCCCATTCTGGTGCTATTTTATCAAAAAAATCTTTGGCAGCATCACTGTCACTGGAGGAATATTGTTGCGAATCACCCGAAGATAACCACTGTATAAGTGCCTGTTTACTAAAGCGCCACTCTCTCCCGATCTTTCTGGCAGGCACCTTCTCCTCCTTAAGAAGCTTTATGAAAGTTTTGATGCTGACATTAAACAGTTCGGCTGCCTCATCCATGTTAAGAATTTCCTTATTCAAAGCATCCTTCTCCTCTAATATAAAATAAGAAGCCCTATTCGCCTCTTATTTTATCCCATTTAGTTAAATTTATCAACCATCACTTACAACTATTTTCACGCAACTACAATCTGACACCATCCATTTTCACACACGTCACCCTTGCTCAATGTGCTTGTGTCTATTGCGCTCTTGCCACAAAACTAGGCCGGCCAGCGAGAAATGATTTCTGTCACAAGTGCAGTAAAGCTTCTCCCAACCTTGTTTGCAGTATCCATTACTTCTTCATGATTGAGCTTGTCTCCTGAAACTCCTGCCGCCATATTGGTTATGCACGATATTCCCATGACATTCATATTAGTATGATGTGCCACAATAACCTCCGGTACGGTAGACATGCCCACTGCGTCAGCACCAAGCATTCGTAATGCTCTGACCTCTACCGGCGTTTCAAACATCGGCCCTTGCGCAAAAGCATAAACTCCCTGCTTAAGCGGAATACTCAGTTTTTTCGCCGCTTCATCTGCAATGCTGATAAGCTCACTATCATAAGCATTGCACATATCAGGAAATCTGGGACCGAATTCTTCCATATTAGCACCCCTTAATGGTGATGGAGCAAAAAAGCTTATATGATCCTTAATCATCATAAGATCCCCGGGTTCAAATTCGGTATTAATTCCGCCTGCCGCATTAGTGACCAGTAGATTGGAAATCCCGAGAAGGCTGAAAACCCTTATATGAAAGACAACCTGCGAAATGTCATAGCCCTCATAAAAATGAAAACGGCCTTTCATAACAAGCACCCATTTCCCACCTAATTTCCCATACACCAGCTTGCCTGCATGTCCTTTCACGGTTGTTCGGGGAAAGCCCGGTATATCGCTGTAATCAATTTCTATAGGATTTTCCAATGCATCCACCAAAAGTCCCAGCCCCGAGCCAAGAATAATACCTATCTGCGGATTGCCCCCAATCCGGCCCTTAATGGTATCTGCTGCAGCTTGCCATTGCCTCATGTCATTTCGCATGCTTGTCCATCCTCCCAATAAGTGGTTACTTATATACTATTATTAGTAAATCTCAATTTTTCCTGCGCCAAAATCTATTTGAATCTGTGAGATCTTATCATCCTCAATTACCACCGTAAATAGTTCGTATCCATTATATGTATATCCCAGGATTCCATCTGATTCATTTGATGGCTTACCGTACAGTTCCTCCAAACGCTGCCTGCTGTGACCTGTTTTTAGCCCTCTGGGAGTCAGGTAATCAGGACTGGTTACATTAATCGCATAGACAATATCGTCAACAACATAGACCTGAGTACCATCGTCAAAAAACAAGGTCTTTGTCGCAAAGCCTTCGTATTCCTCCGAAGCCACATCCTCCGGAAGTCGATCCATTGCTTCAATCAACTCATCATATGTCATTCCGACAGAAATGTCCCCCAGCTGAAGATCCTCTCGCTTTATAGTTTCTTCGCCGGTGTCATACTTGCCGTGGCTTTCCTTCATTGTTCTGGTACTCATTACAATATTATTGAGTATCTCCCCGTTCTGTTCCTTCCATTCGGGGTCTTTATTTGCATTTATATACACAATTAAATAGCTGTCTCCATCAATACGAACATAGTATGCTTCATTATCAGAAACCTGTATGTGCTTGCCAACCCATCCATCTCTGAAGCTAAAATCCTCCACAGTGGCGTTTTTGCCCGCGAGGGCAGTATAGAATTGATCTTTATCCTTATTATCCTCGTCAATCAGCTTGCCGGATATTTGGATTATTACACTATCATTTCCTGATAAAATATCACATGCCGAGCCATCATCCGAATTATCGACTGCATTCCATTCCAAGGGGATGTCAAACCAAAAATCAAATACCATGTTATTTCCTGTCTTGTAGTTCTCATCAAATGCGGGATAAAACCTTATATCCTCCTTCAATACATCGTCAACATCTTCTGCCAGCTCAGGTGATAATTGCTTCGCCGAGTCTTCGTCAAACGTAGTATTACCAGCATCGCCACCGGTTGGGATGAAGGAGCACCCTGTCAGAAACATTGCAAATATGAAAAGAATTGAAAATGTTCTTACTAC
Source organism: uncultured Oscillospiraceae bacterium (assembly GCA_964404395.1). Lineage (GTDB taxonomy): Bacteria > Bacillota > Clostridia > Acetivibrionales > DTU013 > JAAYBT01. The sequence goes on from CAYOKA010000035.1 coordinate 14,294, forward strand.
TATTTTCATCTGTTACTTACCCAAGGCTTTTGCGATGTAACCTTAATCAAACTTAGCTGCTCAATATATGACATACTTTCATACATGCCCGCAATATATTGTGCTGCGGAGCTCAAAACATGTAACATCGCAAAATGCTCACCCTCTTAATATTTGACATTTACCATTTAGCATTTATGCTCACATTTTATTTTACCATAATTGGAATATCTATGGTATACCATATCATAGAATCAAAAAGCCCTATAAAGTTAGGGCTTGTAATCTCTCTTCAATTTGTGTTATATTGTTATTGAAAAACAGACCTCTTTTGGGGGATTAACTCAGCGGGAGAGTGCTACCTTCACACGGTAGAAGTCATTGGTTCAAGTCCAATATTCCCCACCATAAAGAATTGTTCGGATACGATGAACAGTTCTTTTTTACTTGCCTCAATTTTACCTATTAATCAGCACAATTCTTTTGTACTCGTCGCAAAGAATAGTCTTCTTTTTTCCTTCTGCCACCGTGTTCAGCAATACCCTCCCATCCAATAAGTCCACAAGGTGCTTAAGCGTCTCCTTTGAATGCTTCATTTCCAGTTCTCTTCCGTCGTATATATGCTCAATTAGAAGGGTATTATCCTTCAGATTCCAATCCTCCACCCGAATGACAGGGAAATTTGCCAGACCACAGGAATCCGCAATGGTGTCGCGTATTTTTACCCACCCTTCCTCGTCCCCCACCTCTGTAACAACATATTCATTCCTATCCTTCCGATACTCGTACAGCTTCAATTCGCGGCAAAGCTCCCTGGACAGATATCTCCTGACAAAAGATGCATCCCGCTCAATTTCCCGCACCTCAAAAATTTTACCGGGTGTATCCTGATTTCTCTCATATATATTCTCGAAAATTTTGTAGCCCAAAAAATAGGGATTTATCCGCCCATCAAAAGGCTTTACAAGTTGGTTGTGCCTTTTTAGAAACTCAAAATGCAGCTGTTGTGGCAGTTCCAGCCTTTTTAGCAGAATAGCATGCCAGTAGCTTGCCCATCCCTCATTCATTATTTTCGTCTCGATCTGGGGAATAAAGTAAAGGGCTTCCTCTCTGACAATATTAATAATATCCCTTTCCCAGTCGGTGAGTCTACCATGCTCTTGAGCAAAGAAAAGCAGCTCCGGATGACATCTCAACGCATGTGCAGCGTTGATTACCCGTTCAACCCTTTCATATCCAATACTCGAATCACTGATGTATTCACGGACTCTTACAGCATGGTTTTTAAACATTTCTATACAATATTCAGCTTTATTGCCTTCTGCAAAAAGCCTGTTGTTTCTGAAAAAATCATTGTGTCCATATACATGAGCCATTGTCATAATTTGTAGCAGAAGTGAATTATCCTTCATCAGATAGGCGATGCAGGGATTTGAATTAATCACCATTTCATATGGCAGTCCGCTAATATTGTATTTGTTAAGAGTTCTGACCCTCTCATAAACCTTTCCATAGCTCCAGTGAGGGTAATGGGACGGCATTCCTGAGTAAGCTTCATTGGCAATCATTTCTACATAGCTGACCAGCTCAAATTCCTGATTATAACAATTAAGGCCCTCATCGCGGACCAGCTCTTCTATTTTATCGTTCCAGTACTTAAGCTCACTTAAGCTGTAGCCCGGCATATTTTACTCCTACCCCACTGCCCGTTCGTCATATTTTACTTGCACTATATATTTCATGCTCGCTCTGCGTCCTTCTCCAACATTCGTTTCAGCGCCGTTCCTATATCATCTTTCTTTGTGATTGTGACAGCAATAAAATTATCCTCATGAATATTTTTGATGAATTCCGACTTTATGGTACTGCTTGCATAATAATAACCGGGTATAATCTCACCATAGCCAAACAGATTGCATACCTCACACAGCCTCACAGCCATTTCCACAGCCCTTTTGTTATCTTCGGCCCAATTATCTCCGTCACTACAGTGAAAGGCGTAAATGTTCCAGTGCCTGGGGTTGTATCGATGCTCAATAATCTCCAGTGCTTTTTCGTAACCACTGCTTATATAGGTGCCCCCGGATTCACCTCTGTGGAAAAATTCCACCTCGCCAACCTCTTTGGCCTTGGTAGTATGGGCAATAAACACCACGTCAACATGGGAGTATCTATGCCGTAAAAACTGGTACAGCAGAAAATAGAAGCTCCTGGCCATATATTTTCTGGTCTGATCCATAGAGCCTGAAACGTCCATGATGCATATGGCAACGGCATTGAAGTCCTTTCCTCGAGTTTGTCTGAGCCTGCGAAACCGCATATCCTCTTTGGAAAAAGGGAAACGTTCCGTGGCTGGTTGAGCGTCTGGCTGAGCACCGGATTGTGCATTCGGCTGAGCAACCGGTTGAGCATCCGCTGGAATGCTCTTTTGCGCTTCACTTCTTCGAAAGGACTGTCTTCTTTTAATTCTCTCTATAACCATTCTTTTGCATGCCAGCCTGGGCGGTATGCCTTTTTTTTTATATCCCAACTTTCTTATGCCTCGTTCGGATTCGCTGTTGAACAGCTTCCTCCTATCCAAATACGGAAGGTCCAGATCATCAAAAAGATAGTTTACAAACTCCTCCACTGTAATCTCTGTCTCATAAATTTCATCTCCGTCCCAATCACCTGCTCCTCCGTGCCCGTAATTCTTACCCTCCTGCGCATCGCCCACAACATCGCCACGCCTCTCATCCCCGTCGCCATGTGCCGCGCCGCGCTTGTTTTTTCCATAAATAAAGCTGTATTCCTTTATCCCCCTGATATGGATAACTATTTTTTTATTGCCATTGCATCCGATAATGCTCTCTTGCGTAATAATACTGCCGATGTTTTCCTTAATGGAATCCTCTACAAGCTCCCTATGTCTTCTCCTATCCTCTGCAGAGCGTTCCTTCCCATGGAATTCATACTCTCTGAAAATAGCCATAACACTAGTCCTTCCACAAATTATTGGCACTGTATTTCAGAACCACATTACAGCAATGATCGCAATAGCCATTTCGTTTCATTTCCTCCACCATAGTATTATATTTCCTGTCCTGTTCTTCATCACGCACCTTTGCTCTTGTAACAATCCTGCTTAGCTCCTTTACTGAAACCGCCAGTTTCTTTTCAATCGCCTCTTTCAAGGGCTCATAGCTGCTATAGTCTAACTTCTCGCCATTTCTCAACACAAAGAACATGTATGCAGTTACATCTGCCCTAAACCCCTTCGCTGAGGCTTCAGTAATACCAATTTGTTCTTCAATGGATCTCATAAAACGCTCGTCCGGTTCCAGCTCCTCGCCGGTATTGGAGTCTTTTATTCTCTCTTTGCTAATATATGCCTCGGCATGATCCAGGTAATTATTAAAAAGGCTTTCGGCCTGCTCCCTGTATCCATATATAAATGCCTTTGTAACCTCCTTTTCCAGAATCCTGTTATACTCATTTTTAATAGAGTTTTTTAAATACCTCACATATCTGCCTTTGTCCTCATCACTAACGGCAAGCTCCTTAACAGCCTTCATAATGGTTTCCATCACACAAATAGGGTTAATGCAGCTGTGCTCGGACTCTGACAATGCCATATCCAGCGCCTTCATGATAAAACGGGTAGAAATTCCCGTCATGCCCTCTCGGAAAGCCTCTTCCTTTAATTCCAGAATATCAATTCTTTGTGCCATCCCTTTTTCGACAATCTCTTCCCCGTTATAAACTTTCAGCTTTGTCATAAGATCCACCTTTGACGAGGGTGCTAGTCGGGTCATTATTGCAAACATAGAGGCTATCTCAATTGTATGAGGCGCTATATGTGCTTTAAATTTGCTTTTTTTGAGTATTTTCTCATATATTTTGATTTCCTCGTTCAGCTCCAGACAATAAGGTGTTTCGATCCTGACAATCCTGTCAAGTATCGCCTCATTTGTGTAATCGGATCTAAATTTGTTCCATTCTGCTTCGTTAGAATGAGCTAGAATAACTCCATCGAAATAAACCATAGGGCCTTTGCCCGGCGACGGAACCGATTTTTCCTGAGTGGCCGTAATCATGGTGTGCAGGTATTCTGTTTCATTCTTAAATACTTCGATAAATTCTACAATTCCGCGGTTGCCAACGTTAAATGCTCCATTGAGCGACAGTACTCGTGGATCATCCTCCGAATATAAATCTATCTTGGAAATATCCACACTGCCTGTCAGTATACTGGTATCTTGATTGTTTGGATCAACGGGCGCTACTACACCTATGCCCTTCCTCGACCGTATTGAAAAACCTGTCTTCACGACCGGAAAATGCTCATACTCACCGTTATATTCATGCTTCAGTCGGTACCGACAAATTGGGCAAAGATCGCCTTCTATCCTAACCCCCAGTATCTCCTCAAACCTCTTTCGCAGATGCTTTGGCACCAGGTGAAGCGGCTCCTCCCGCATTGGGCAGCCCTTCAGCGCAAATATCCCACCGCTGTTCTCCAGAGACCTCTTTATTGCTTCCATAATCGAGGATTTGCCCGATCCCACAGGTCCCATCAGGTAAAGTACCTGTCTTGACTCCTCCCCATCCATTGCAGCTGAGTGGAAATACCTCACAATGCTCATTATTGTTTTGTCAATGCCGTAAAAATCTTCAAAAAACTTATATTTTTTTATTACATCATTTCCGTATATCCTTCTCAACCTTTGGTGTTCATCGGTTCTTACCACTTCACTTCCTGCCCTCGAAATCAGATTGAATATTCTTTGATGCGATAAGATTGCCAGATTCGGATCCCTTTTCACCCTTTCAACGTAATCAAGAAACGTTCCCTCAAAATGTTCCTTCACCCTCTCCTGCCTATCCTTTTGTATGATCACGGAAATATCACATTCCCTCATTCTGTCTCTCCCTTCTCCTGTGAAGCATACCGGTACGGCATTTGCAATTTGTTCTCTCATGTTTAATTATATTAGCAGGAGTTTCTTAAAATGCCTTAAGGACGACCCGCAATAACATGGACATATTTTTCAGGTACATGGCAAATCGCCCTACATCAACACTCTTAATCCTCTGGCAGTTTTGACAAAATTCTTTATCTTATCCGGATCCTTCATTTCTCCTGTCTCAACACCGCTGGAGACATCAAGCAAGCTTGCTTCCGTCTGCAATGCTTCATGCAAATTCTCAATATTTAGGCCTCCTGCAAGTCCAAAGGGGCGTG
>CAYOKA010000036.1:0-19315 GCA_964404395.1 uncultured Oscillospiraceae bacterium
CCTTTTGTTCCAGCCTGTTGAGAATACCCTGAACAGCGCCGGGCGTTTTCTCGCCAACCAGCTCACCTATTTCACGGACAGTAGGAGGAATACCGTTCTCGTTAATATAGGCTTCAATTACTGAATACACTTTTTTTTGTTTTGCAGTTAACGTAGTATAACTCTGCGACAATTAAATCACCCTTTGTAATATATACTTTACATAATAGACTTAATTTTAACAGAATTATTTCTATAATACAAATTAATATATAACAATATTGTCAAATAATACATCGTTATAGCGGTATATTAATGTATAGAAAACACTGCAATAATAGCAAGGGATTGGCACACATTGGCATGCATATAACGACAATAGTAATGAAAACTAAACACCATGAGGTGAGAAGATGAAAAAAGAATATATGACAGCAAGTATGTGCGGGGCGAAATAGATATGGGAGACTTAATAATCATTGGCGGCGCTGAAGATAAAACAGGAGAGTGTTCTATTTTAAAAGCGTTTATAGCACTTTCCAGTGTTGCGGGGGAAAAGCCTACTACTGGAGAGGTAAACTCTGTTGCGGGCACAAAAATCGTTATTATTACCACAGCCACTGAAATGCCCACCGAGGCAGGTAATCAGTACAAATCACTGTTTACTAAGCTTGGCGCCCCGCAAACGGATATTTTGAATATTAGTTCCCGCGATGACGCGGATATGGAGGTTAATGCAAAGCTGATAGCTGAGTCGTCAGGTATTTTTTTTACCGGCGGTGATCAGCTCAGAATCACTAGTATACTAGGCGGTACCAAGGTGTATATGGCACTGCACAGCGCCTATAAGGCAGGAGCGGTTATTGCGGGCACCAGCGCAGGCGCATCTGCCATGAGCAGGACTATGATAGTAGATGGAAATGATAATGATGCAGCTAGAAAATGTACATTGAAAATGGCTCCCGGACTTGGTTTGCTTGAGAGGGCATTGGTTGACCAGCACTTTCATCAGAGAGGCCGAATAGGTAGACTATTGTGCGGAGTAGCAGAAAACCCGTCTATCCTTGGTATAGGCATAGATGAGGATACTGCGGTAAGAATATTTCCCGATGATCATTTTGAGGTCTTGGGCAGTAATTCTGTTACCGTAGTAGACGGGAGATACATTAAGAGCTCAAATGTATCAGAACTGAAGCCGGATGAAAACCTTGCGATATCGAATGTGGTTTTGCATGTGTTGCCTTCCGGTTATGGATATGACCCGGTATGTGGGGAGGTTCTTAGATTACATTAAGCCTTTTTAATGCTTTATGGGTGATCACAAAAAGGATTCGGAGGAAAAGTGTGGATATTTTATGTATACAGCCATATAAGGGCAGAAACATTTATAGTCATAAACCTGTAATAAAGGCTACCGTAGATCTTGGTAATTTGTTTGACACACCAACTAATCAAATCAATCAGTTTAACGAAGGCCTGCTGCAAATATTGCCCAGCCTAGGCAAACACTATTGTTCATTGGGACATGAGGGAGGGTTCTTGGAAAGGCTCATGGAGAGAACATACCTGGCCCATGTGACAGAGCATGTGGTGTTGGAATTACAGACATTGATGGGGTACGATGTTCGTTATGGCCAGAGCAGAGGTGCGGACAAGCCTTCGATTTATTACATTGTCTTTGAGTGTAAAAATGAAAAGTTAGCAATTGAGTGTCTCCTGGGAGCAGTAGACCTGATAAACACACTTATAGCCGGTAATCTTCCCGAAATTGACAGCATCTTTGCCTACTTAAAAAAAGTGGCTGCAGAGTCGGATCTTGGGCCCAGCACCGGTGCTATTTATGCGGAGGCATGTAAAAGAAGCATACCTGTGACCTGCCTGGAGCACTCTGGAATATTACAGCTGGGAAATGGTAAGCACACGCGATTTATTGAAGCGTCGTTGACAGATAAGGCTTCATGTGTTGCGGTGGACATGGCAGGCAACAAGCATTTTACAAAGCAGATACTGTATGAATCAGGTATCACAGTTCCTAAGGGCGATGTTGCATATACGATCAAATCTGCCGGGGCTATTGCTTCATGTATAGGCTACCCGGTTGCTGTCAAGCCCTTTGACGCAAATCAGGGCAAGGGGGTATCTACAAATGTAGCCAATGCCAGGGAACTACAGGAGGCCTACAATACAGCTGCAAAATATAGTCATGCTGTGATTGTGGAAAAGCATATTCCCGGTCAGGACTATAGACTTCTTGTAGTAGGTGGGCAAATGGTAGCGGCGGCGCAGAGGAAGCCTCCCTTTGTGGTTGGAGATGGAGTACTTTCAATAGAGCAATTGATTGACATTGAGAACAGAAATCCCTTAAGGGGAGCCGATCATGCAAAACCACTGACAGCTATAAAAATTGATGATATGTCCAAACAGGTACTAGGGAAGCTGGGATATAATGAAAACAGCATACCTGCGCAGGGAGAAGCTGTAATACTCCGCTACAATGGCAATTTGAGTACGGGAGGTACGGCCGCAGATTGTACTGAGGAGGTACACCCCTACAATGCACAATTGGCGATCGAGGCAGCGAAGCTGATGGAGCTGGATGTGGCGGGGATTGACATTACCTGCAAAGACATATCAAAGCCCTTAACCGCTGATAACGGAGCTGTGATTGAAGTAAATGCAGCACCGGGCTTGCGCATGCATATATATCCAACGGAGGGCCAGGCAAGAAATGTCGCGGGAGATATTTTGGATATGCTATACCCGGCGGGGACGCCTTCAAGCGTACCGATTATTTCTGTTACCGGTACAAACGGAAAGACTACAGTAACAAGGATGATTGCACATACCTTGGGGCTAAACGGCACAGTTGTAGGAATGGCTTCGACAGGAGGGATATTTGTGGGTGGAGAGTGCGTTATGAAGGGCGACAACACTGGACCCTTAAGTGCCGGGCGAGTACTAAAGGATACAAGGGTGGAGGCAGCCGTGCTTGAAACTGCAAGGGGTGGTATCATAAGGCGTGGCCTGGGATATGATATGGCGGATGTGGGTGTGATAGTCAATATCAGCGATGATCATCTGGGGATAGATGGAATCAATACACCCCAGGAGCTTGCAAAGGTCAAATCTCTAGTTGTTGAAGCGATAAAGCCCGAAGGAACCGCAGTCCTAAACGCCGATGACAAAATGACCCCCTGGTTGTTGGCGAGGGTTTCCGGCAATACATTGCTCTTTTCAAGCAGCTATGACAATTTGCTTGTGCAGAAAGAAATCAATAGAGGAAAACGCGTAGTATATGTTCGTGACGGAGCAATATATACCCTGTTAAATAATACTGAAGCATTCATTGCCCATATTGGGGAAATACCAATAACATTCAATGGTGTGGCGGCTTGTAATATAGAAAACACATTGGCTGCGATTTCTTCACTTCTAGCTATTGATACATCTGTCGAGGCTATCAGGGCCGGAATTATAAGCTTTAAGCCTGATGCCGGAACAAACCTTGGAAGGCTGAATGTTTTTGATATGGGAGAATTCTCAGTGATGCTTGACTACGGACATAACCTGGCGGCCTACCGTGCAGTTGTCGATACAATCCACTGTTTTGATGCCGCAGGATATACGGGTGTTATCGGGATGCCAGGTGACAGAAGAGACGAAAGTATATATGAAGTAGGAAGGATTTGCGGTCGGTGTTTCTCAAAAATATTTATCAAGGAGGATAATGACCTGCGGGGCAGAAATGCCGGTGAAGTGGCTGACATACTCTATAGTGCAGCTGTAAAAGAAAATATTGAGTCGGATAAGATTTCAGTTGTCTATTCTGAGGCAAAAGCGATTGAGACAGCTATTATGGAAGCTACAAGCGGAGAACTTGTCGTGCTTTTTTGCGAGGATCCGGAGCATGCCCTGGAGCTTATTAAAGAATGTCAGACAAGGCTTACTCAAAGGGATCGAAGTAAAATGCCCGAAAGTACTAACAAAAAAGCAGCTGCACAATTAAAGGAAACAGCTGCCGGATAATGCTGTATAATAAAGGCTTTTGGTAACATCGCAAAATGCCCTATAAGGAAGCTTCCTTCAAGATGCTTCCTTAATAAAATATGATTCTACATCTTTGTCCCACAGTTTGTGCAGAAGGCCGAACCTTCCTGCAACTGTGTTCCACAGGAGGGGCAGAGGAATTCGGCTGCGGCTTCCTGTGTTGCCGATCCTGCTTCAGGAGCGGGGGCTGCAGGCAATTCGTTTTTAGTACCGCATTTGGAGCAAAAAACCTGAGTTCTCTCCATTTCGACTCCACAGTTTATGCATGTCTTAGTGCCCTTAATCTCTGCAATCTTTTCCCTTAGAGCAGCAATATTCTGTTCATGTGCAACGATTGCTTCACAGGATTCCCTTAAATATTCCTCAGTAGCTCCTGTTTGAGCGAACTGCGCATAAACAGCTTTGCCAATCTGTATATACAGCTTCTGTATTTTATCTTCTTCCGAGTTGATATTGGAGTTGAGCTTGGTAGTCTCCACAATTTCACTTGATTTTTTAGCTACGGCCTGTGTAGCTTCGCCGACTTTTTTGCCCAGATTCTCAAAGAATGCCATTTCTCAATACCTCCCATTTCTAATTATACTATTTTCATATACTATAGGTAAAAAATAAGTACAGTATCATTATAAGTAATAATTTTAAGATATTCAATAGACGATTTCTGCAAACTCAATGTCTTTCACCATTTCGCTTATTGTATTATAATAGATTAAGAGAGGAGGGGTAGCTTTATATGCAGTTCAAATTTCACATGTCCACAAAGGTATATTTCGGAGTGGGCTGTATTGGGAAGAACAGCGAAGAGCTGGTCGGATTAGGGTCTAAGGCGTTTATTGTTACCGGAGGGCATTCGGCAAAGAGCAGTGGCGCGCTTTCCGATGTGTGCAGCACTCTGGAACGATTTCATTTAGAATACATCGTTTTTGATAAGGTTGAAAACAACCCATCCACTGATACGGTTCAAAGGGGTGGTATAGAGGCAAAACAAGCCGGTGCTGATTTTATAATCGGCATAGGCGGCGGTTCTCCCCTTGATGCCGCCAAAGCGATTGCTGTTCTCTCTGCTAACAGCAGCATGGAGCTTGAACAGCTTTTCACAAACAATTTTCCAAACAAACCGCTGCCCATTATAGCCATACCCACGACGGCAGGAACAGGAAGTGAAGTAACGCCTTATTCTGTCTTGACAAGAAGGGATTTGCAGACGAAGAAGAGCTTTGGGAACAAGGATACATTTCCCCAGATTGCATTTTTGGATCCCCGTTACACGCAAAGCCAGCCGGTGAATGTTACAATAAATACAGCCTTGGATGCATTGTCCCACAACATGGAGGGCTATTTAAATACAAGAAGCACTCCTGCCAGCGATATACTGGCTAGAGAGGGAATCAGAATGTTCGGATGCTGCCTGGCTTCTCTGAAAAACAGAAGCTTTTCTCCTGAGGACAGGGAGATTCTCCTTTATGCATCTATGCTCGGTGGCATGGTCATTTCCCAAACAGGAACCAACCTTGTCCATGCAGTGGGGTATAACTATACCTATTTCAAGGATATCCCCCACGGGAAAGCTAATGGATATCTGATGGCCGAATATTTGAGATTCAATTATGAATCTGATAAGGACAGGATAGATGATATTTTGAGCTTAGCAGGCTTTGAAAGCATAGATGCCCTTGCTGAGACAATGACTTCCCTGGTCGGGAAGGCACCGGAGATCAATGAATCAGAAATAGCCCAATATGCGGCTATTGCTATGCGTAGGATTCGCACCAATATCAGACCGGTAGAGGTTCATGATTTGAAAGAATTCCTTCGAAGGATATGAGGGTTAGAGAGCGGGGGGTGAGGTAATGGCAGAGGTTTATTTTTATTTGCCTGCTGATAGAGTGGCAGATGCAGTCGAGTGTGGCTTAAAGCTTTCCGAGTGGTATAGCCGTGAAGTAGAGATAGAGGGGGATGCGAAAAAGTGCTTTACTGCACTGCTTAATCCAAGAGATAGCGGTGAGATGGCTGTACCGTCTGATTTCAAATGTCTTAGGATTGAGGTGCAGAAGAAGTATTGCCATATAGCGGATAACCTTCTGTATAAAGCAGGATTGGCATATCCGGAAGTGATGGAACTGTACCGGCGTTCGGTTATTCCATTGGATAGCTATACTTTTGGTTATTACAAGTTACCTGAGGTTCTGATTACCGGTACGATTCTGGCAGAGCAGATCAGTGTGCCGGGCAAGTGGCTGGATACGCCTATACTGTATAGTAATTCCCATGATATTTATTTTGGCAATTTGTTTGAGGAGCTCAATGAAGAGTATGATGACCTCAATGATACCTTGCTTTACCTTCTTTTCAAACAACTTTGCGAAGAGGGGAAAGCGAAAGGAATTGAAGATAGGACAAGCGGAATTGCAGTATTTACGCGTAATCGGGATGGCAGAGTGTTTGCGCTGAAGATTCCGGATTTCGGAGGCTTTTAATGAGATATAAGATCCTACAGCTGCTAAAGGAGGCTGCCGGATATGTATCGGGGCAGGAGATTGGCAGGCGATTCAATATATCCAGGAATGCAATATGGAAGCGTGTTGAGGAACTCCGGCAGGAGGGCTATATAATCGAGGCCGCTCCAAGGAAAGGCTACAGGCTGCTGCCCTCAGAAGAGAGATTGAATTCCTATGAGATAGCTAATGACCTTTGCACTTTGATTGTAGGCCGTAATGTAGAGTACTTTGACATACTCGATTCCACCAATAATTTTGCCAAAAGACTGGCTGTCGAAGGCTGTGCAGAAGGAACGACGGTTGTCGCCGGGCAGCAGACGGCGGGCAGGGGCAGGCTGGGGAGAGGCTGGGAGTCACCTGCAAACAAAGGAATATACATAACTGTTGTATTAAGACCACCTATGGCTCCCCAAGAGACGCAAATTCTTACGCTGGCTGCCGCTGTTGCCGTGGCGAAGGGCATATCGACGGCAAGCGGAATACCTACAGGCATCAAATGGCCTAATGATTTGGTAATCGGGGGAAGAAAAGTATGTGGCATCCTCGCGGAGATGAGCTCTGAGGCGGAAAGTGTAAACTACATTGTTCTGGGTATAGGTATAAATTATTCCCAAGGTGTTAAGGAGTTTCCCGAGGAATTGAGGAACAAAGCCATTTCGCTGCGCATGGCATCGGAGGATGCAAAAGCAGGCAAATCCAAAGACATAAGCAGGCTTGCTCTTATCCGCAGTGTCTTGTGTGAATTGGATGAGTGTTATCAGCTTGTGCTAAATGGATTGCATGATGAAATATTGGATATGTGGAAGGAGCACTCCGTCACAATCGGAAGGGAAGTTTGTTTTACAATAAGGGATGTAGAATACTACGGAACAGCCGTGGGTATCACTGAGGACGGAAAGCTTTCAGTAGACTGCAGCGACGGGGTGCGCCGTGATCTGCTGTCAGGAGAAGTTTCTGTCAGAGGGATCTATGGCTATGTTTAGGTACCGCCGAGAGTTATAAGACCGGCCCGAATGCAGTCAGCTGAATCCCGGTTGACTTGTCAGAGCATTTAAAATAGAATATACATATTGCAAAAAGCGTAGTAAGTGGAGGTTTAAGAATGGTTGATAAGAAAAATAGCAGTGCCGAGAGGACAGGAAGAAATCAGGATAGTCGTCAGAAATCTGAGCAATCAACGCATAATCGCTCGAACAATAAATATAACCAAGGAAGAAGAACGTCCAATCAGAATCGTCAACAGAGAAGCTCCCAAACAGTTTCATCAGGTTCAGCAAATAAGGGTGCAACCGGTCAAAGCAATCGCAATCAATCTACTGATAAAAGCAGTTCCGGCACATCGAAAGCCCGCGAAACGCGTCCAAAAGAAATTTCGCAGTCAAGGGGCTACTACCGTGATAAGGGCAGGGATAACAGCAGAGGCAGGGATAACCAGTCAAGACAGCATTCATCGTCCGGGAGGTATAACAATAATCTCAGAAGAAGGGCAGATGAAACGATTGATGATATAAAAGAGGATATTGTCAGGCTGGAAAAAGAGATTAGACTGGAAATAAAAGAAATCAGGAGTCTTAAGCTTTAGGTCGGTTTTTTATGACTAATGAAGGCTAATATGGAGGGCATAAGAGTGCTACTTACAGTTAATGTGGGAAATACAAACATACGCTTTGGCGTTTACGAGAATAAAAAAATGATTGCTCATTGGAAATTGAGCACAAACAGAGAATGGACTGCGGATGAATTCGGCATGCATTTCACTAGCTTTTTCCAGTACGAAAAGCTGGCGATCTCAGACATTGAAGCGGTTATTATCGCTTCGGTAGTTCCACCCATCATGTTTTCATTCGAGCATGCAATAAAGAAGTATTTGAAAAGGGATCCCATTTTGATTGGGCCGGGAATAAAGACCGGCATAAATATCAAATACGAAAATCCTCGTGAGCTTGGTGCGGATAGGATTGCCAATGCAGTGGCAGCATATGAGCTATATGGCGGCCCCGTCATTGTTGTGGACTTTGGTACCGCTACTACCTTTAATGCAATATCATCCAAGGGTGAATTTCTCGGAGGCGTAATCTGTCCGGGCATCATTATTTCCGCCGAAGCCTTGTATATGAGGACGGCTAAACTGCCAAAGATAGATCTATCCAAGCACGAAGGCGTTATTGGACGCAATACATCCGTTGGCATGCAGTCCGGTGTTTTTTATGGATATGTGGGTCAGGTGGATTATCTAGTTAAGAAAATGAAGCAGGAAATGAAGGAAGACAATATTAGAGTCGTAGCAACCGGAGGACTTGCTAAATTTGTTGAATCAGAAGCAAAATCGATTGATGAGGTCAATGGGCGCCTTACGCTGGAAGGCTTAAGGATTATATATGAAAAGAACAGGACTGAGGTCTGAAATGAATGTGACCGACAGTAAAGCTGATGTGCCGGGTAATAAAACCGATATGCCGGGCAGTGGTTGGAAAACTCCCGTCTATAGTGCTTTGAAGGCCTATGCGGATTCAAAGCCACTGCCCTTTCATATGCCGGGACACAAGCTGGGAAGGGGCATTCCCAATGAGTTCCTCATGGAGATTGAAGAGCTGGATTTGACGGAAATACCGGGGACTGACAATCTGCATGAGCCGACAGGCGTTTTAAGAGAAGCCCAGGGGCTTCTGGCTGAAGCTTTTGGAGCCAGGGAGAGCTATTTTCTTGTGAATGGCAGCACAGTAGGGCTACATGCTGCTATTGCGGCTGTATGCAGGCGTGGCCAGTCTTTGATTGCGGGGAGAGACTCTCATCGCGCCGTAATCAATGGTATGCTGATGTCGGGTGTAGACCCCTTTTATATTATGCCTGAGTACTCGGAGACATTTGGTATCCATACCGGATTTACGCCTCAGGAGGTTGAAAGCGCACTACGCGATGCACCGGACGCGGCGGGTGTTCTTATAAGCAGGCCGAATTACTACGGGGTATGCAGTAATCTGAAGGAAATTGCACAAATAGTCCACCATTACAATAAGATTCTAATTGTAGATGAGGCCCACGGAGCACATCTGTCTTTCAGTTCAAGGCTTCCGGCAAGCGCGTTGGCTTGCGGCGCCGATTTGTGTATCCAGAGTGCACACAAGACATTACCTGCATTCACTCAGGGCGCCTATTTACATATAGGCTCAGACAGAATCGATCGTGAAAGAATAGCTTATTTCCTCGATATGTATCAGACAACAAGTCCATCTTATATTATTATGGCCTATCTGGATATTGCCAGGGAGCTTATGCAAAGATACGGCAGGCAGCAGTTGGACAGCCTTTTGGATTCCATTGCCCTATGCGGGACCAAATTTGATTTGAGAGGCGTTCAGCTGATGAATTGTGATATGCTGCCGGGGTTTGACCATGATGCCACAAGAATAACCGCTAATGTGCTGGGCGCAGGGATGACAGGCTATACTGCGGAGAAACTGCTGAGAGAGAAAAACAATATTCAGGTGGAGATGTCGGACCTGGGGAATATTGTATGTATTGCTACGGTAGCGGATGACCGCAGGACGGTGGAGCGTTTGTTTTCTGCGCTGTCGGAGCTGGCTGAGTTGGCAGAGCAAGGTGAGAGAGGGGCAGATGCAGTCATCGGAGCAGTAAACAGTGTGAATCCAAATGCTGTGGCGATGAATGATTTGAAGCTGCCGGGTTATAGGAGACTCACTTTGCCTGAGTTGGGGATGAAAGCACAGGAAATACTAGAGTCAAGGGTGGAGAGAATTCCACTTGTTGAAGCAGAGGGAAGGACGAGCAGAGCAATCATATCGCCCTATCCTCCGGGGATTGCAATCCTATGCCCCGGTGAATGCTTCAGCGCCGATATAATAAGATATCTGAGGGATGTCATCGGTGCCGGAGGTATCGTGCACGGTATTGGTGAGGACGAATCGGTAGTAGTTATTCGATAGGGCAAAAGCCTTAGATGGAAATTGTCTTGTCAGTAGATGAATTAGGAAAAAGCGGTGTGGCAAGGAAAGGCGTAATGGGGTATAATGTAAGGGGACACTTCTCCACAGGGAAGTAGTTCCACGGAGACGAGAAATGTCCCCTTTTGATTGTGAAGGGAACACTTCTGAACAGGGAAGCAGTTCCACGGAGACGAGAAATGTCCCCTTTTGATTGTGAAGGGAACACTTCTGAACAGGGAAGCAGTTAAGCAACTCGGGATGCAGAACACAGGTGAGGTATATATGACAAGAGGACTGTTTATTACAGTTGAAGGTACAGATGGAAGCGGAAAGACAACGCAGATAGCGAACATGCAGGAGTACCTGGCCTCACTTGGATGTGAAGTGCTTCTGACAAGAGAACCGGGGGGAACGCCCATTAGCGAAGACATCCGCGCCATAATATTGGACGCTTCGAATACTGAAATGTCCGATATAACTGAGCTGTTGCTGTATTCAGCTTCACGGGCACAATTGGTGGAACAGTTGATTAAGCCGGCTATTGAAAAGAATGTTACAACCATATGTGACCGCTACGTTGATTCCTTTTATGCATATCAGGGCTTTGGCAGAGGTATCAGCTTCGATTTATTGATGAAGGTAACGGACATAGCTATAAACGGGATTATGCCGGATATCACATTCTTTTTCGATTTAGACCCCGAGATTGGCTTAAAGAGAAGAATTGCGGCGACCGGAAGTGATAGAATCGAAAAAGAGGATATGGAGTTTCATAAGAGGGTTTACAACGGTTACAGGGAACTGGCGAGAAGGTATCCCCGGAGGATTAAGACGATTGATGCCTCTAGACCTGCTACAGAGGTCTGGAAGGATGTCAGAAGACAAATTGATTTGGCATTTGGTTTTATAAAATTGGTTTAACAAGCATTATTTTCTAGGGGAGGTTGTGTTCATGAAACTGGTATTTGCTATTGTTCATGATGAAGATGGCCCAAAGGTCATGGAGGAGCTGAACAAAAATGGGTTTAGCGTAACCAAGCTTTGTTCGTCGGGGGGCTTTCTCAAAGCGGGGAATACCACTCTGCTTGTGGGTGTTGACGAAGAGAATCTTGATACGGTGATCGAAGTTATCAAGAAAAAGTCGAAGAGCAGAAAACAGGTAATCAATTCCAGCATGACGCCTAATGGCATGGGTGGCATGTTTGTCCCCTATCCGGTGGAGGTTGTTGTTGGGGGGGCTACTGTATTTGTATTGGATGTTTTTCGCTTTGAAAAGGTGTAGGGCCTAATCCGCAAGGTATGGCAGCGGGAGGTGCAGCGTGAAGGTAAATGAAACGCATAGCGGTTCTGCGGGTGTTTTAGGGTTGCCTGTAAGAGATGATAAAAAAGTGAATACCGGTAGAAACGCTGACTTTCAAAACCAGCTTGTGAGAGCGGAAGACAGCAATTATGAGCAACACCTGGAAAAGCTCATAAGGAGTATTATCAGCCAGGGGGAAGTACTGGCAAAGCGAGTAGACATCAGGGAATTAAAGGTATACAAGAGAATGATTTCCGAGTTTCTTGAGCTCGCCCTTGGTAATTCCAAAAAGTTCTCCAAGAAAAGCATGCTTGACAGAAGGGGAAGACGTAAGGTTTATGCAATTATCAAGAACATCAACAGTGAACTGGATCAGCTCACGGAAGATGTTTTAAATGGTGAAAAGGACAGTATCGGCTTGCTCAAGCGATTGGATGATATCAGAGGGCTTATACTCGACATGCTTTTATAGCTGAAATGCTTATAGGACATGCGGCATTTCGGGAATGAATGGCTAAAAGGAGAATGCAGTGGATTTTAGTGGCATCATAGGCCAGCAGGAGATAATAAGCACCTTGAAAAGGCAGCTGGCAGAGGATAGGGTTGGACATGCATATATTTTTTCTGGACAGGCCGGCATGGGTAAAAAAACAATAGCCCATATTTTTTCCGGTATTTTGTTGTGCGAAAATCCACAATCGGGAGCCATGTGTGGCAGGTGTAAAGCATGTAAGCTCTTTGAAAATGATGCAAATCCGGATTATCATAGATATGACTTACAAGAAGAATTGAGCATTGGCGTTGACCGGATTCGTGAGATACAAGGTGATGTTGCCATCAGGCCGATGTACTCGAGGCGCAAGGTTTATGTTATTGAGGATGCGGTAAAAATGACCGATCCGGCACAAAATTGTCTTCTCAAAACCTTTGAGGAGCCTCCGCACTATGTTGTTGTTATCTTATTGGCAGATAACTATGAGGTGCTCCTTGAAACCATACGTTCAAGAGCGCAGCATTTGCAGTTTAAAAAGTATACCAGTGCCCAGGTATCCCAGGCCTTAGCCGAGAGACTGGGAAATAAGCATGCTTTAATTGAGTTGGCTGCGGATTATTCCGACGGCAATATCGGAAGAGCGCTGGAACTGGCCGATTCCGGCGATTTCACCATACTGCGGGACAGGCTGCTTGAACTGCTGCCCGGTATCGCAAAGGGCAGAACGAAAGAAATTTTGGAATATACAGCATTAATGGTGGAAGAGAAGGAGAATGCTGACTTACTTTTGGACATAATGCAGCTGTATTATAGAGATTTACTGGTAATGAATGAGACTGGAAATGAAAATATGTTGATTAATTCAGATAAAAAGGTTATGATAAAAAACAACGCCCGAACATGTTGCAGTAGCAAGCTTGTAGGAGATATGGAGGCCATTGGGGCAGTTCGCAGGGCGTTAAAACAGAATGCTAATTATCAGCTTGCAATAGATAATATGCTAATCAAGCTACGGGAGGTTCATTAATGGTAAAGGTGGTTGGTGTCAGGTTTAAAAAGGCAGGAAAGGTATACTATTTTGACCCTGATCAATTTGATATAGAAGCCGGTACAAACGTGATAGTGGAAACAGCAAGAGGTGTGGAGCTGGGAGAAACAGTAATCGATCCTCGTGAAGTAAGCGATGAAGAGATTGTTGCTCCGCTTAAAAAGGTAATGAGGATAGCAACTCAAGAGGATGTCAAGCATGCCTGCGAAAATTGCAAAAAAGAGAAGGAAGCCTTTGTGACCTGCCTTGAGAAAATTAAGGAACACGAACTTGAAATGAAATTGATTGATGTGGAATACACATTTGATAATAATAAAATTTTATTCTATTTTACAGCAGACGGCAGGGTAGATTTTAGAGAGCTTGTAAAGGATTTGGCAGCTGTATTCAAAACGCGAATAGAGCTCAGGCAGATTGGTGTCAGGGACGAAGCCAAAATGATGGGCGGGATTGGTGTCTGTGGGCGTGTATTATGCTGCAATTCGTATCTGGGAGAATTCCAGCCTGTTTCGATAAAAATGGCTAAAGAACAAGGCCTTTCATTGAATCCTGCAAAAATATCCGGTACTTGCGGCAGACTCATGTGTTGCTTGAAATATGAGCAGGAGGCTTATGAGCATATTATTAAGAAGGCACCAAAGATTGGAGCTGTCGTTGATACGCCTGAGGGGCAGGGCGTAGTAGTAGCAAGCTATTTGATTAAGGAAACCGTTAAGGTTAGGCTGGACAAGGGAAATGATACGGATTTGGTGTCCTTTGGGATGGATGAAATCAAAGTTATAAAGGATATATCTAATCATGACGATGTAGATGCAGACAACGAAGAGCTAAAGGCTCTTGAAGATTGACGGTGGCGTTAACTGCGCGGAAAGTCGCTGCCACAGATAATTAACTGAAATACTTTGTGAAAAGGTATTTCCAAGGAGCATTTTTGGTGGTAGAATAGTATCGGTTTGATTTTGAATTGCAAACCGAATAGGATAATTAAATGAGTTAGAAGAAAAGATTAACCACAGAATGTTCAAGGAGGGAGACAAAATGGCTTATTTTATCAATGATGATTGCATCAGCTGCGGTGCATGTGAGTCCGAATGCCCGGTTTCATGTATTACCGCAGGTGACAGCAAGTATGAAATAGATGCAGAGGAATGCATTGAATGTGGAGCATGTGCTAATGTATGCCCGGTGGATGCACCGAATCCGGAGGAGTAATATTTGTAGGGTATATAGGGCATTTTGCGATGTTACATGTTTTGAGTTCCGCTAGCACAATATATTGCGGGTAGGTTTAAAAGCTTGTCACTATATATTGTGTGGCTAAATTATATTAAGGTTACATCGCAAAAGCCTTATGTAAGAGGTCAGGCACCGGCATCGCGCTGAGGCATGGCCTCTTATTTTAGTTACGGTCCGGATCAGCCCCCCATTAACTTCATAATTGGCGGAGGATCTATTTGTGAATATAGACATACATGAAAATGAAAGGCTTGACGATCTTCAATATAAAGGCCTGAGGCTTCTTCAAAAAAGGGATGGCTTCTGTTTTGGGGTAGACGCTGTACTCCTTTCCCATTTCGCGGAGGTTTCAAGAAATAACAGGGTAATTGATCTTGGTACGGGAACAGGTGTCATAGCAATACTACTTGCAGCGAAAAAGAACCCTCGGGAGGTAGTAGGGCTTGAAATACAACCTGAAATGGCTGAAATGGCCAAACGGAGTGTCATATTAAACAATCTGGCCGATCAGGTGAATATTGTGCAGGGAGATATTAAGGAAGCGGTCCGGCTGTTTGGGACATCAAGCTTTGACACGGTTGTATCGAATCCTCCATACATGGAAAAAGGAGGAGGGTTGTTGAATCCTGATGATACAAAAGCCGTATCAAGGCATGAAATTCTTTGCACCCTTGAGGATGTGGTGTCAGCAGCTTCAAAACTGCTACGCTGGGGTGGAAAATTTTCAATGATTCATAGACCACAGCGCCTGGTCGACATCATTTGCCAAATGCGAGATTACTCTATTGAACCTAAGTGGCTCAAGCTGATACATCCTTCTCCGGGGAAAAGGGCCAACCTTGTTTTAATAAGCGGGGTTAAGAAGGGGAATCCTGAGCTAAGGGTGCAGGAGCCACTTTATATATACGACAGCTTCGGAAATTATTCTGATGAAATAGAAAAGATCTACAACAGGGACAAGCTGATCCCAATAAGCATGAAGGGTGAGGAGAATTGAGTAAACCAGGGACGTTATATCTTGTGGCTACGCCAATAGGCAATCTGGAGGATATAACCCTGCGTGCGCTGAGAGTTTTAAAGGAAGTTGATATAATTGCTGCGGAGGATACCAGGCAGACCATAAAGCTCTTGAATCATTTTGAGATCAAAAATAGCTTAATCAGCTACTATGAGCACAATAAGATTGAAAAGGGGAAATACCTTATAGAGCAACTCCTTGCCGGAAAGGACGTAGCATTGGTCTCGGATGCAGGCTCTCCGGGCATTTCAGATCCGGGAGAGGATATGGTCAGGCTCGCATTGGAGCACGATGTAAGGTTAACAATGGTGCCGGGTGCGACTGCAGCGGTAACGGGACTGGTTCTGTCGGGACTCCCCACCGGAAGGTTTAGCTTTGAAGGCTTTTTGCCTGTGAATAAGAAATTACGAAATGAAAGGCTACAATCCATAAAAGACGATACCAGAACACTGATTATTTATGAGGCGCCCCATAAGCTTGTGCGTACCCTTAGGGATTTGAGAGATGTATTCGGTAACAGGCGTATTGCTATGGCAAGAGAATTGACGAAAAGGTTTGAGGAAGTTAGCCGTGTTACTGTGGATGAAGCTATAGAAAAGTACGATAGGGAAACTCCCAGGGGAGAGTTTGTTCTAGTGTTGGAGGGCGCGGACGAGCAGCAGATGAAAGAAGAAAAGATTAACAGCTGGATGAGCGTAAGCTTGCGTGAGCATGTAAGCGGTTATATGGACAAAGGTCTGAGCCAAAAGGAAGCAATGAAAAAAGTAGCTGAGGACAGAGGCTTGAGTAAAAGGGATGTCTACAACAGCTTATTGAAAGAGTAGAGCAAATGGCTGAAAATTGCTTTAAGTAAAAGCTCGGTGCTTTTTAGCACCGAGCTTTTAGTAAACTCTACGGGTTTTCTTGTACCATTCAAAGCATATTTCATTCCGGTGTATTTCATATCGCTATCCGGCACAAGTTCTCATAGTATGGTTTTACGCTGCAGTAAAAATTATGCTTTGAGTTCTTTCATGCAATTTGGACAAATGTTTTTGCCTTTATATACAATAACATCTTTAGCATCACCGCAGAATATACAAGCAGGCTCATATTTCTTTAAAATAATAGTTGCACCGTCAACATAAATTTCTAGAGCATCTTTTTCTGCGATATCGAGAGTTCGTCTTAACTCTATAGGTAGAACAACCCTCCCGAGTTCATCTACTTTTCTTACTATCCCAGTTGACTTCATACGATTTCCTCCTTTACTAACATAATTCGACAATTATTTTTGCAATTTTATATTAGCATAAATTCCAATAAACGTCAACAATTATTTTAAAGAAATTCAAGAATATGTTATGGTAATAATAGTTAAAATAATTATTTGGATTTAGAAAATCTCGGAAACAGCCTAGTCATAAGGCATAGAAGATTTCACCCCTGCCGTAACACTAATTCACTAAGCCGCAAAAATAAATGTTCGAAGCTGGAAAGCCCAGATATTAACTGGGAAAAAGATATACAAATTCGACATTAATCGACATAGTCGGTTCTGTGCATCAAAACCCGTAAAGCACTTGAAAAATCAACTACGGAAATGTATAGTAGTAGTTAAGCTAAAAGCAAGTAATGGAGGCTAAAGATGGAAAAGAAGACTTTTTATATTACAACACCAATTTATTATCCCAGTGATAAGCTGCATATCGGTCATTCTTATACAACTGTGGCTGCTGACGCTATCTCTAGATATAAGAGGCTTAAAGGCTACGATGTCATGTTCCTGACGGGTACGGATGAGCATGGACAAAAGATACAAAGAAAGGCAGAGGAGAAGGGGATAACTCCAAAGCAGTATGTGGATCAAATCGTTGCCGGTATCAGGGAACTGTGGAATCTTATGAAGATTACCAATGACCGGTTTATCAGGACGACAGATAAGCAGCATGAGGCTGCGGTACAGAAGATATTTAAGAAGCTCTATGATAACGGCGATATTTATAAAAGTGAATATGAGGGCATGTATTGTACGCCATGCGAGTCCTTCTGGACAGATACACAGCTTGCTGGCGGGAAGTGTCCCGATTGCGGCGGGGAAGTAGAATTGATGAAGGAGGAAAGCTACTTTTTCAGGCTTTCCAAATATCAGGACAGGCTGATTAAGCATATTGAAGAAAATCCTGAATTTATTCAACCGGTATCCAGACAAAATGAAATGTTAAACAATTTTCTTAGGCCGGGGTTGGAGGATCTTTGTGTTTCCAGGACCACCTTTAACTGGGGCGTTCCCGTAAGTTTTGATGAAAAGCATGTAGTATATGTCTGGATTGATGCATTATCCAACTATATCACTGCTCTTGGTTACACGTCTGAGGATGATTGTGTGTACAGGAAATATTGGCCGGCGGATGTACATCTGGTCGGGAAGGAAATTGTCAGATTTCATACGATTATTTGGCCGGCTATGCTAATGGCACTGGGAGAACCGCTGCCAAAGCAGATATACGGGCATGGTTGGTTACTGCTGGACGGAGGCAAGATGTCCAAGTCCAAGGGAAATGTGGTAGATCCGGTAATCCTGATTAATAAATATGGCCTTGATGCAATCAGGTACTTTTTACTCAGGGAGGTTCCCTTTGGTTCGGACGGCATATTTTCCAATGAAGCATTGATACAGAGGATTAATGCCGATTTGGCAAACGATCTTGGCAATCTGGTAAGCAGGACTATAGCCATGATTAGCAAGTATTTTGATGGCAAGCTGCCTGCAGAACGTGTTGAAGGCGAATTTGACAATGACTTAAAGGATGTACTATTACGGCTGCCGCAAAAGGTAGAGGAGCTGCTGGATAAGCTTCAGTTCAGCACAGCGCTGGCAGAAATATGGAAGGCTATTTCAAGGACTAACAAATATATAGATGAAACAATGCCCTGGGTACTGGCAAAATCCGATGAAAATAAACCGCGTCTGGCTGCTGTTATGTACAATCTTGCAGAAAGCCTTCGTATTGTTTCGATACTTATTCTGCCCTTCATGCCGGAAACACCTGAGAAGATATGGCAGCAGCTTGGGATATCGGGCCAGGCAGAAGCTCTGGACTGGGATAGCACTATGCAATGGGGCAAATACCCGGATGGTGTTCATGTAAACAAGGGTGATTTGCTTTTCCCGAGGATTGATATGAAGAAGGAAATGGAGGAACTGGAGAGCCTTAATGCTTCTAAGCAGCATGAGCAGGATGTTTCACAGAAAAAGGATATGGACAAGGACGGCCGGAAGGATAAGGACACAGATAGTGAAAAAGCTCTTGAAGCTGAAATGATAACAATCGGCGACTTTGCCAAGCTCGATCTGCGTGTTGTAAAGGTGCTGGAGGCCGAGACTGTGGAGGGCTCCAACAAATTGCTGAAGCTGAAAGTGGAGATGGGCAAAGAAACCAGGCAGGTTGTATCGGGGATAGCAAAGCATTACGCTCCAGAAAGCCTTGTGGGCAAATCAGTGATCCTGGTAGCCAATCTGAAGCCTGCCAAGCTCAAGGGAATTGAGTCGCAGGGCATGATACTGGCAGCTGTAAGCGATAACAAACTAACGCTGGCTACATTGGACGATTCAATTGACAGCGGAGCCAAGGTGAATTAAGTAGTAGTCCTAGTGGGCTGAACAGCAACTGAACCTGTTCCCTTGTCCCTCGTCGTGTTATCGCCCCATTGCAGACTTAATAATTATAATATATAATGAACATAATATCTTGATGACAGTATATTGAGGT
>CAYOKA010000037.1:0-19197 GCA_964404395.1 uncultured Oscillospiraceae bacterium
GACATGTTCTCTTTTTTTTATTTCTCTAATTTACACCATTATACGGACATAACTAGGTTGACCCGTTAAGTGAGCAAAATTTCCGTTTATGGGCAAAAAATTCCGGAATTTGTGGCTAAAACGTGTAAAATTAGCATTTGTATACGGATTTCATGGTAATAATCGGCCACAAACGAAAATTTTGCTCACCCGGCGGGCTTGGCTACCAAAAAAACAGCTTCACGGCAAAGCACAAAAATGATAGTATTATGTCATGAAAAGGAACAATGCCAAGAGAATACAGGATGTCATCATAGGCATAGAGATTCATGAGAACAAAAGGGGAGGAATTCAGTATGGATGAGCTGAGATTACCGCTTTTAATGGGCTGTGATGCCAGTGTGGAGGAGGCGCAGATAATTGTTTTTGGTGCGGGCTTCGACGGCACAGCCTCATTTCGCCCTGGTGCCCGATTCGGGCCCCAGGCCATGCGCTCTGAATTCTACGGATTGGAAACCTATTCTCCGGTGCTTGACCGGGATTTAACAGATATAACCGTGTGTGATGCAGGAGATCTGGAGCTGCCTTTTGGGGACACAAGGTCTGCTTTGGCAATGATTGAAAGGACAGCGGCTCATATTGTGAAAATGGGGAAGAAGCCCTTTATGATGGGCGGGGAGCACCTTGTCACCTTGCCTGCATTTAGGGCTGCCTGTGAGAAGTATCCCAACTTGTGTCTGCTACAGTTGGACGCTCATACGGATCTGAGGGATGAATACCTTGGAAACCATTTTTCCCATTCCGCTGTGGTCAGGCGGATTTGGGATATTGTTGGGGACGGGCGCATATGGCAGGTGGGCATCCGCAGCGGATTGAAGGAAGAATTCGACTGGGCTGCGGAGGGTCACACGACCCTATACAAATTCGACCTGTCTTCTTCCCACGAAGTGGTAAGTGCGCTGTCAGGAAAGCCGATCTACCTGACGATTGACCTGGATGTGCTCGACCCGTCGGTTATGCCGGGCACCGGAACACCCGAACCGGGGGGAGTGAGCTTCAATGATTTACATAAAGCCTTATGTATTTTTAGTGATTTGAATATTGTCGCGGCCGACGTGGTTGAATTGGCTCCGAAATTCGATATTTCGGGGATATCTACTGCCGTTGCCTGTAAGGTGATGAGGGAAGTTCTGCTCTTGATGGGAAAGCCCTGACAATTTGCTTGCAGTTGTAGAATTCCTTGCGGTTCCTGGTGACTGTACTTCAGGGGCTTTTGCACAAGTGCATGATTTATTCGTTACAGATTAGTTTTGCTGCGTCTACTGTATTGCGTCGGTGTCGGCTTTATCACAAACAGGCTTTGCGGTAGAATGTGGGCGAGCAGCCCTTTGTTTTCTTAAAAATCCTGTTAAATGTGGTAAGACTATTGAAACCGGATTCCAGCGCAATGTCCAGGATAGGCTTGTCACTTTGTCTTAGAAGCTTTTCTGCCTGTTTGATGCGATAGCTGTTGAGGTAGCTCAGAAAGGTCATGCCTGTATACTCCTTAAAAAGCCTGGAGAAATAATACTCGCTGAAGCCCACTGCGGAGGAAACATCCTTTAGCGTAATATCAAAGGGATAGTTGTTTTGAATGTATTCAAAGGCCTTATTGATCTGCTTCATAGCCGTTATCTTCTTAGGTTTGTGTGAAGTGCCGTCATAACCGGCTTCCTGAGCCAGACCTCTGGAAATAGTAACAATAATATCAAATATTCTGGCATTTAGAGACAGGGCATATGCGTAGTGCTTTTTTTCGTATTCATCAATCAGTTCTATTACATATTTTTCTACAGGGCTTTGAAGCTCAGGATCCTCTTCCCGGCTGATCTTTAGCATTTTTTCCATGAATGGCCTGATGTGATTTATGCCGCCGAAGCCGTCAAGAGAGGTTATGTTGAATTGAATATAATACTGTTTGCTGCTTCTGCTGCATTCAATGATTTCATGTACCTCGCCGGCTGGGATCAGCAAAAAATCCCTGCTGGAAAGAGAGGCTTCTTGGCCTGATACGTTGAGACGACACAGACCCGCCTCGTTGTATACCAGTTCCACTGCGTTATGCCAATGGAGAGGGAATTGAAATTCTTCCGCCGTATTGACTACAAGCCGAAAGGGGTACTGTTCGGTAAATACAATCTTTTCATGAAGGCCTTCCATAATCATAATAACACCTCAGTACCATCATGATAACAGAACAGAATCCTTCCCGCAATATAGAGCAAACGTGCGCCGGTTTTGGGCGGTCAAAACCGGCTATATATTATACAATTTCAAAGAATGCCTTTTCCACCGGCGTACCTGTCAGGCCGATGCTTCTCAAGTCAGGCTGACTTCCACCTATGTAAATATTGAAGGTGCCGGGCTCAAGCACTTCATTGCCATCATCATCAATGAGGGACAGCTGTTTGGGAGTAAGAGTAAAATTAGCCTCTGCCTTTTCTCCCGGCTTCAGGAAAACCTTCCGAATGCCGCGCAGCTGCCATCTGGGTACTTTAACGCTTGCCTCCACATCCTTGAGGTAAAGCTGTACTGTCTCTTCAGAGGCATGGTCGCCCACATTCGTTACAGTAGCTGAGCAGGAAACGGTTTCACCGGCCTTGAAGCTTTTTGCGACCTTTATATCGCTGTATTCGAATTTAGTGAAGCTTAGACCATATCCGAAAGGATACAGGGCTTCTTCTGTCATGTATTTATAAGTTCTGCCTTCCATGGAATAATCACGGAAATCAGGCAGCTCCTCGGTAGAAGCATAAAATGTAACCGGTAGCCGTCCCGAGGGGCTATATTCTCCGAACAGAAGTGATGCTATGGCTTCTCCCCCGCGCCCGCCCGGATACCATGCCTGAATGATGGCGGGAACATGCTGATCTGCCCACGTTACAGCCAGAGCACTTCCTGCCAGTAAAATCAATACAACAGGTTTGCCGGTGGCAAATACTGCCTCAAGAAGCTCCTGTTGAAGACCCGGAAGGTTCAGATGCATCTTGTCACCGCTGCCATATTCATTGCCGGTGTCGCCCTCTTCTCCTTCAATTGTTTCGTCCAGTCCGAGACACATAACGACAACATCGGATCTTTCCGCCACAGCCAACGCTTCCGCAATGCGGTCACGGGGCTCGGCCAGACCTGTAGTCATGCCCTTGAACAGATGGCAGCCTTCTGAATAGTAAACCCTGGTATCACTGTCTACAGCGGCCCTGATGCCCTCCAACACAGTGACATATCTGTCGGATGTGCCATAATAATTCCCCTGTAGTGCTGCACGGCTGTTGGCGTTAGGGCCTATTACCGCAATTGACTTTAGCTTCGATTTATCCAGGGGAAGCAAGTTGCCCTCATTTTTAAGAAGCACAAGTGACTTTTTAGCTGCCTCAACGGAGAAATCACTATGCTCTTGACAGCTATTAACCTCATATGGTGTATCAGTGAAGGGAACATTCTTTGGATCATCAAACATGCCCAGCTTAAGCCTTGTCATCATTAGACGAGTAACTGAACGATCTATATCGGCTTCCTCCACAAGCCCTTCCTTGTGAGCGATTAGCAGGTTAGCAAACATATTTCCACAGTTAAGATCACAGCCGTTTTTTACAGCCAATGCCACCGATTCGGGTGCTGTCTTTGTTACCATATGGTATTCATGGAAGTCCTTTATAGCCCAGCAGTCCGATGTCACATGGCCCTTAAATTCCCACTCCTCACGCAGTATGTCATTAAGAAGAGTTTTGCTTCCACAGCAGGGTTCGCCGTTAGTTCTGTTGTAGGCTCCCATAACTGCTTCTACTTCCGCTTCTCTCACCAATTCCTCA
Organism: uncultured Oscillospiraceae bacterium; assembly: GCA_964404395.1. Lineage (GTDB taxonomy): Bacteria > Bacillota > Clostridia > Acetivibrionales > DTU013 > JAAYBT01. Next base: position 3,831 of record CAYOKA010000037.1, read on the forward strand.
AAGGCGGGAAGATATGTTTCACGCATATCTTTCTTTGTGGCAATTGCGTCAAAGCTATGCCTTTCACTTTCAGGACCGCTGTGCACGGCATAATGCTTGGCACAGGCAGCAGCCTTCAGATATTTTTTATCATCGCCCTGTATACCCTTTACAAAGGCAACGCCAAGTCTTCCGGTAAGGTAAGGATCCTCTCCGTAGGTTTCATGACCACGGCCCCATCTGGGATCCCGGAAGATATTAATATTAGGGGACCAAAAGGTAAGGCCCTTGTAAATGTCGCGATCGCCCTTGCGAATGCTTTCATGGTATTTCGCCCTCCCCTCAGTAGAAATAACATCAGCGATCCGGAACATCAAGTCTTCATCGAAGGTGGCGGCAAGACCAATGGCTTGTGGAAATACGGTTGCAACACCTGCTCTTGCCACTCCGTGAAGGGCCTCATTCCACCAGTTATATGCCGGTATGCCAAGCCTTGCTATTGCAGGAGCCTTGTGTAGCATCTGGGTGACCTTTTCCTCCAGTGTCATGCGGGAAACAAGATCCTTTGCCCGTTCCTCAAAGCTCAAGCTTTCATCAAGGTAAGCCGGTTTTTTGGTTGGTTCACTTACACAGTTGTTAGTCATGTTCACTGCCTCCTTATTTTGAACAATTGCTTTCATCTACCATTCTAGCACAATATCATTCTAGCTTTTCCGAATACTTATATCCTTTCATATCTTGCGTTTATTATCTCATTTATTGCTAAGTTCGAATGACAAGGCGTAGATAATTGGATTGTACTGATTTTTTCAGATATGGTATAATAACCTCACCAGAAGCTCAAACACAATCGCAGTTAACAGCCTCACTGGCATTATTGGTGAGGTTGTTGTATACTATTTACTTATTATATTTATATGTTTGAAAGGGAGAAAAGCGAATGCCCATTAAAATACCCGACAGTCTGCCGGCAGCAGAAGTGCTGACGGGAGAAAATATATTTATAATGACTGAGACTAGAGCCCAGAGGCAGGATATAAGACCTCTTAGCATAGCTTTATTAAATTTGATGCCGACAAAAATCGATACTGAAACCCAGCTGCTCAGGCTGATTGGCAACACACCTATTCAGGTGGATGTGACCTTTTTGCACCCTGAATCGCACAAGTCGAAGAATACTCCCAAATCGCACCTGCAGAAATTCTACAACACCTTCAGCGAAATAGAGGATAAGAAATTCGACGGTCTCATTATAACGGGGGCTCCTGTCGAGCAATTGTCCTTTGAACAGGTCAATTACTGGGAGGAGCTGAAGAAAATCATGGAATGGAGCCTCCATAATGTTTATTCCACCTTCCATATATGCTGGGGAGCACAGGCCGGTCTTTATTATCATTATGGCATCCCGAAATATCCTATACCGGAAAAGCTGTCCGGCGTTTTTAAGCATAGAGTTCTTAAGCACAATGTGATGCTGCTTAGAGGATTTGATGAGTATTTCCATGCTCCCCATTCCAGACACACTGAGGTAAGGCGTCAGGATCTGGAAAAGGCAGGAAAACTGGAAATTCTCGCCGAATCCGAAGAGGCAGGCGTTTATATTGCAGCTGCCTTGAAGGGCAGGCAAATTTTTGTAACGGGGCATTCCGAATATGACCCACTGACTCTAAAAAATGAATATGACAGAGATGTGGGAAGGGGGCTGGAGCCAACCTTGCCCAAAAACTACTTTGAGAATGATGACCCGACAAGGCCTCCCATCGTGAAGTGGAAAGCCCACGCAAACCTTTTGTATGCCAATTGGCTGAACTACTACGTATATCAGGAAACTCCTTTCGATCTCAACCAGCTGGAGCGTGCATATTAAGATCCGACAGTAGATTGATGCATAATTATATAATGAATTTATGTAAATCCATGGTATAATATTTTTGAATACTAAAAGTGTTTACGGGAGGAGCATATGAAATACGGGTATTTTGATGATGCCGCAAAGGAATATGTCATTACAAGACCGGATACGCCTACTCCATGGATCAATTATATTGGGAGCGGTAAGTATGGGGGCATTGTATCAAACACAGGCGGCGGTTATAGCTTTCACAAGGATCCGCAAAATCGAAGGGTCACAAGGTACCGCTACAACAGTATTCCCATGGACAGGCCGGGAAGATATATTTACATAAGGGATGCTGATACAGCAGAGTATTGGAACCCGGGCTTCCAGCCATCCGCAACTGAGCTGGACAGCTACAGCTGCAGGCATGGAATGGGCTATACTGTGCTCGAAGGAGAATACAAAGCAATTACCTCAAGCCTTACATATTTTGTTCCCGATGACAGAGATTTTGAGATATGGCTTCTAAAAATAGGCAATACATTAAATACACCTAAGAAGCTTCAAATATTCAGCTATACTGAGTTTTGCTTCTGGGATGCAATCAAGGATCAGCAGAATGTAGACTGGGTTCAGCAGATCAATCAGGGCCGTTATAACGATGGCATTATTACCTGGTATCCTCATCATGTCAACGATGCTGCTTCATTTTTTGCCACCGGGGCACGAGTCAGCAGCTTCGATACAAATCTTGAAAGCTTTATAGGACGCTACCGCTCCGAAGCAAATCCTATCGCAGTTGAGCAGGGTGCCTGCTCCGACTCAATTTCCTACAGGACAAACGGCGTAGGCGCATTTTGCAATGAAATAGAGCTTAAGCCGGGAGAGTCCAAAGAGCTTGTTTACATATTGGGCTTTGCGGAAAACAGAGAAACGATCAGGAAGGACATACAGCAATATCTTGAACCGGCAGAAGCCAACGCAGCCCTAAAGCGGCTGAGTTCTCACTGGAAAGACTTTATGGGGAAGCTTTACATTGAAACTCCGGACAAGGATATGAACCGTTTTGCGAATATATGGAATCAGTATCAGTGCAAGACTACATTTAACTGGTCCAGATTTGTTTCTCTCTACCAGCTTGGGCTGGGAAGAGGCATGGGCATCAGGGATAGCGCACAGGATACGCTGGGTGTCATGCATACGATTCCCGATCAGGCAAAGGAGCTGATTGTTAAGCTGCTCAGCTGCCAGTTCACTGATGGACGTGCCTATCACCTCTTTTTCCCGCTGACCGGAGAAGGCGAAATGGGAGATGCTCCCGTTATGAAATTCGACTGGTATTCTGACGACCACCTGTGGCTTATTTTGGCGGTCAATGCCTATGTAATGGAAACGGGCGATTTCGACTTCTTAGATTCAAAGGTTAATTACAATGATAAAAAGACGGTGGCGACTGTTTGGGAGCATCTGAACAAGGCGCTGGAATTTACTAATAATAATAAGGGGCCGCACAATATTGCCCTGGCAGGCCGTGCAGACTGGAACGACACGCTGAACCTGGATATGGGGAAGGGCGTTGCAGAAAGCGTCTTCACAGCCATGCTTTTCTGCAGGGCGGCCGCAGAAATGGTTGACCTGTCCCGCTATCTGGGAAGGAAAGAGGACGAGACCAGATTTGCCCACATGGGTGAGCAAATGAAAAAGGCCATCAATGAAAGCTGCTGGGACGGGGAATGGTACAAAAGAGCCTTCGATGACGAAAGCAAGCCGCTGGGTTCGAAGGAAAATACCTTTGGAAAGATATTCATAAACTCCCAGTCCTGGGCTGTCCTTGGAGGCGTTTCAGACAAGGAGCGCTCACAGCAATGCCTGGATTCGATTAACAAGCATCTCAACACCAAATACGGCATCGTGACAATGTATCCATCTTATGTACGGCATGATCCTACAAAAGGTGGTATTACGACCTATCCACCCGGAGCCAAGGAAAACGGCGGGATATTTTGCCATACCAATCCTTGGGTGATGATAGCTGAGGTAATGATGGGCAATGGTAACAGAGCCTTTGAATATTATAAGCAGCTTATACCGGCAGTTCACAACAATGAGGCTGATCGTTTTGAGGTGGAGCCCTATGTTTATCCGCAGAATATTCTGGGCAAGGAGCATCCACAGTTCGGCATCGGCAGAAATTCATGGCTCAGCGGCACTGCTGCATGGAATATGGTAGCCTCAGTCCAGTATATTCTTGGCATAAGGCCAGGATATGACTGCCTTGTTATTGACCCATGCATACCTTCGACATGGGAAGGGTTTAGGGCGGTGAGGATATTCCGCGGGGCTGAGTACAGAATAGAGGTTAAAAATGAGGCTCATGTTTGCAGCGGGGTGATTAGAATTACTCTAAATGGTAAGGTAGTGGGTAAGATACCGGTACAGCCCGCAGGCAGCAGGTCTGAAATCATAGTTGAGATGGGATAAGCCCGGGTCTTTCAGCAAACGCTTAAGACCTCAATTCGCTTTACCTTGACTGCGATACTTTGAACGACTAAATATCATGCGAAAGATAATGCTTAAGGGAGGAAATTTTCATGAAATTCTCAAATGGCTACTGGTTGACAAAGGAAGGGGTAACACTGGCAGCCCCTGAGGACATCAGGGATATCGAGGTATCAGACGGCAAGCTTAAACTGTATGCAGCCACAAAACCCATCAGACACAGAGGTGATACCCTGGAGGGGCCTATCCTTACCTTCGAATATAGCTCGCCCTTCCCCGATGTTATTTGTGTTAAGGTAATGCACTTTATGGGGGCGAAGGAAGAGGAGCCGTCCTTCGAATTATACAGTGAAAATGGATTTCTGCCGGAGATTTCCCAAAGCGACGAATCGATTGTGTTCAGATCCGGCAGGCTTAGTATGAGAGTTAAAAAAACACCCGGCTGGGCTGTGGATTTTTTATATGACGATAATTACATCACAGGGAATACGCGAAGGGATACCGCATATCTGACCGTTGCCGGGGATGGCGCATACATGCGGGAACGGCTGGAGCTTGGAGTTGATGAATATGTCTACGGTTTGGGCGAACGTTTCACGCCCTTTGTCAAGAATGGCCAGACAGTGGACATATGGAACGAGGATGGCGGTACAAGCAGCGAGCAGGCTTATAAGAACATTCCTTTCTATCTTTCAAACAAGGGCTACGGCATTTTTGTTAACCACCCGGGAAAGGTATCCTATGAGGTCGGCTCGGAATGTGTCTCAAGGGTTCAGTTCAGCGTACCGGGAGAGAGTCTGGAATACTATGTGATAGGTGGCGGATCTCCCAAAGCAGCTCTCGAGAATTACACGCTGCTGACGGGAAGACCTGCACTTCCGCCGGCCTGGTCCTTCGGACTGTGGCTGACGACTTCATTTACCACCAGCTATGATGAGGCGACGGTCACAGAATTCATTGAGGGAATGGAAAAACGGGATTTGCCCCTACATGTTTTCCATTTTGACTGCTTCTGGATGAAGGAAAACCAATGGTGTGACTTCACATGGGATAAGGATGTATTTCCCGATCCTGTAGGCATGCTTAAGCGCCTGAAAGACAGGGGTCTGAAGATATGTGTCTGGATTAATCCTTATATAGCACAGAAATCAAAACTCTTTGCCGAGGGAATGGCTAACGGCTACCTTCTGAAAAAAGCGGACGGAAGCGTCTGGCAATGGGAAAGGTGGCAGGCAGGTATGGGGATTGTGGATTTTACAAACCCTGCTGCCACACAATGGTATCAGGATAAGCTGAGGGAACTCCTGGATATGGGTGTTGATTGCTTCAAGACTGATTTTGGAGAGAGAATACCGACAGATGTGGTTTACTTTGACGGCTCTGACCCTGTCAGGATGCACAATTATTACAGTCACTTATATAATAAGGCCGTTTTTGATGTTCTGGAGGAAAGCCTGGGAAAGAATGAAGCTATGCTTTTCGCCCGTTCTGCCACGGTTGGGGGTCAGAAATATCCGGTACACTGGGGAGGAGACTGTTCGGCGAACTATGGCTCCATGGCGGAAAGCCTCAGAGGGGGTTTGTCCCTGTGCAGCTCAGGCTTTGGATTCTGGAGCCATGATATAAGCGGCTTTGAGAGGACGGCATCACCGGATATATACAAACGTTGGTCGGCATTCGGATTACTTTCTACACACAGCCGACTGCATGGAAACGAGTCCTACAGGGTTCCATGGCTGTTTGATGAGGAAGCGGTCGATGTTTTGAGATTTTTCACAAAGCTGAAATGCACACTTATGCCCTATTTGTTTGCAGCTGCCTGTGACGCATCTCAAAAGGGCACTCCCATGATGCGTGCCATGGCATTGGAATTCCCGGAAGACCCCGGCTGCTGGCAGCTCGACAAGCAATATATGCTCGGAGATTCACTGATGGTAGCGCCGATTCTAAATGACGAGGGCAGGGCGCGCTACTATTTGCCTGAAGGCACATGGACTCACATCCTTAGCGGTGAAAAGAAACAGGGCGGCTGCTGGATAAATGAGCACTATGATTATATGAGTCTTCCGCTTATGGTCAGAGAAAACTCTATCATTGCGCTGGGAAGCGTTGATAATAAGCCGGATTATGATTATGCGAATAATGTGGAGCTGCACATTTTTGAATTGAAGGATAAGGCTGTTGTAAGGACTGCGGTGTATAATGAAAAGGGCGTTCAGGAGCTGTATTGCAGAGCCGAATATGCCGGCAATACTATAGTAATTGATGTGCATGTGACCGGAAAGCTCTGGAAGGCTGTGCTTAGAGGGATAGATGCAGTTGTATCCGTCAATGGAGCCTCAGTGGAAGCAAGAAGGCAGGGCCTTGTGCTTACCCCGGAGAAGGATGTGCATACGATTGAGGTGGCCCTGAAATAGACGATAAAAGCTAAAATGTCAGGGAAGTGCAAAAAAATAGCGAAATAGCTTGATAAGTTGATTTGTGTGTAATATAATGTAAATAATGCCCGACTGTAAACATGAGTGTTTATTTTTGGGTAAATATAAAGTACTTGCTGCGTAAGGCAGAATCTACTAATCTTTCTAAAGCGAGGGGACTGTAAATGTTCGAAGACAAGACGTTAGTTTGTAAGGATTGCGGACAGGATTTCATTTTTACTGCAGGTGAGCAGGAGTTCTATGCTACAAGAGGTTTTCAGAATGAACCCGGAAGATGTAAGGATTGCAGGTCGGCAAGAAAGTCCCAGTATGGCAGGGATGGTGCCAGAAGAGAAAGAGAGATGTATGATGCCGTTTGCGCTGAATGCGGCAAGGAGACCAAGGTCCCTTTCAAACCACGTTTGGATAAACCGGTTTATTGTAGCGATTGCTTTTCAAACCGCTGATTGAGTTTTTAGGACAAACTAATTTCAAAGGTGAACCAAAGGCTAACCAATTTCATTTAGGTTAACACAAGCCCTGCGTAGATTTATGCAGGGCTATATTTATGTGCGCCATCTGCTTAGCATAAAATATTACCCTAAAATTGCCTGTAAAAGGTTAATGGTTTTTTTCAGCAAAGTTTTCCACAGGCGGAAATGCTTAATCTATTGTTATTCACATGTTTATCCACATAATTCACAGGGTAATACTCACAAAACAGGTGTTTTGTGAATGTTTTATATGTATACTTTTTGGAAAACATAGCGATAATTTTGGAAGGATTTATTATGTTTGTTGTTGAATACAAATATATGTCCTTTGAATATGTATTAAGCATCATTGTGAATTTAGCATGACTGACCGGGCGGGCGAGATTTAGATTTGTGGCAGGGCAGGTCATTACAAAACAGGAAAGGGGCAATGGATATGAAGTACAAAATTAACGGAAAGAATTTTGAGGTAACAGATGCTCTAAAGGAAAGGGTCACCAAAAAGCTGGGGAAGCTTGAAAAGTTTTTTTCTCCCCAGACTGAAGCACATGTAATGATGAGTACACAAAAGAACTGGCATATATTGGAGGTGACGGTTCTCACCAATGGTATTACTCTCAGGGCGGAAGTGACCGGGGATGATATGTATTCATGTATTGACAAAGCTGAGGATATACTCGAAAGACAGATCAGAAAGAATAAGACACGGCTGGAAAAAAGACTTCACACAGGAACCTTCAAACCGGAATACTTTAGCAGGGATGTTCATGTTGATGAAGAAACTGAATTCCAGATAGTAAGAACAAAGAGATTTGCAGTAAAACCAATGCCTGTGGAGGAGGCAATATTGCAAATGAATTTGCTGGGACATGAGTTTTTTATGTTCAACAACGCTGACACTAACCAGATGAATGTAGTGTACAAACGCAAAAATGGTGGCTATGGATTAATTGAACCTGATGAATATTGAGATAAATGAAAACCTTGGTTATAGAGTGTGGTAAATAGCAAATGAATAGGTTTTAAAGTTAATTTCAGTGGCGCTTTCAGCGTCACTGATACTTTACGCGACATATTTGGGTGTGAGGAGGCGAGGATTTCTATGTTGTACCGTGAAATGGGGAAAACCGGTGATAAGGTTTCAATTCTTGGCTATGGGTGTATGCGTTTCCCGAAGAAGAACGGTAGAGTAGACGTTAAACGAACCGAGCGGCAAATTATTCAGGCGATAGAAAAGGGCGTGAACTACTTTGACACAGCTTGGATTTACCATGGCGGTGTGAGCGAAAGTATTCTGGGTGATGTCTTAGCTAAGGGTTATCGCGACAAGGTTATGATTGCCACCAAGCTGCCCCTCTATAAAATCCATTCCATTGGAGATATGACCGATATATTGGACAGCCAGCTAAAAAAGCTGCGAACCGAGTATATTGATTATTATCTTTTGCATGCGGTTAATGATATGGGAGGATGGGAAAGGCTAAAAAGAGCAGGAATAAGGGAGTTTGCGGAAAAAGCCAGGAAAGAAGGAAAAATTCGCCGGTTTGGGTTCTCCTTTCATGGAAATAAAGAGGATTTCAAGTCGATTATAGATGATTATCCATGGGATTTTTGCCAAATACAATACAATTATATTGACGAGAACTTTCAGGCAGGAAGAGAAGGCCTGGAATACGCCGCATCCAAGGGAATCGGCGTGGTTATTATGGAGCCGCTTCGGGGAGGTTCGCTTGTGGGCAGGATGCCCAGGGAGATTCAAAAGATATGGGACTCGTCGAAAGTAAAAAGAACGCCTGCGGACTGGGCGCTACGCTGGCTTTGGAATCAGCCTGCCGTAACGATGGTACTGTCAGGCATGAATGAGGAGGCACATATTGAGGAGAATACAAGGCTGGCCGGGGAAGTGCTGCCCAATTCGCTTACGAAAGATGAACTGGAATTGTATGAGGAGGTTAAGGAGCAATACTACAGGCTTATGAGGGTTGGATGCACCGGATGCGGATATTGCATACCATGCCCGGCAGGAGTAGACATTCCTTTCTGCTTCAGCTATTACAACGCCCGCCACTTTTTTGGAGCCAAACGGGCGCAATGGCAGTATATTGCATTCGCCGGAGGCTTGATGGGCGGCAAGCCCTCCTATGCTTCATTATGCAAAGAATGTGGGAAATGTGAAAAAGTATGTCCCCAGCACCTGCCTATCATGGAGAGGCTCAAAGAGGTTACAGCTGATATGGAGTCTCCCGTAATAAGGCCGGCGCTGTGGCTTGCGAGGAAATATTTCTCACTTCGGGGAAGAAAAAAGCAGTAAAAAAGCAGCCATTTTTAATTACCTTTGGGTGGACAAGGAGAATATGTTAATGGATCAAAAGCAAAGGGCAATGCTGGTAGGCGTTAATATTAACAATCAGATCGATTTCAAAGAGTCCATGGAAGAGCTTGAAAACCTGGCAGTCGCATATGAAATGGAAATAGTGGCACAGGCGGAGCAGAATCTGAAGTCGGTCAACAAAAAGTTTTATATTGGCTCGGGTAAGGTGAAGGAGCTCAAGAGCTTTTTAGATACTACCGAGCTGGATGCTGTAATTTTCAATAATGAACTGTCCCCATCACAGCTGAGGAACCTTGAAAGAGCACTGGAGTATAAAATTATGGATAGAACATCGCTGATCCTTGAGATATTTGCCCGGCGTGCTCAGACAAGAGAAGCTAAGCTGCAGGTGGAGGTGGCCGGGCTAAAGTATATGCTGCCAAGGCTGGTAGGATTGAATGAGGCCATGGATCAACAGTATGGGGGTGTTGGAGTTACCAGCAGAGGTGGCGGTGAAAAGCAAATTTCTTTGGATCGCAGAAAAATTGAAGAAAAAATCACTGAGCTTGAAAAAGAGCTGAAATCGGTTGAACTGGAGCGTGAAACACAGAGAAAAAGGCGCAGCAGATCAGGGCTGCCCCATGTTGCGCTTGTAGGGTATACAAACGCAGGCAAATCAACCGTGATGAATGTAATGATGGATCTGTCCCAAAGGCCCGACAGCAAGAAGGTTTTAGAAAAAGATATGCTGTTCGCAACGCTTGACACTTCGGTGAGAAAAATTCTGCTGCCGGATAAGAGGGAGTTCTTATTGTCAGATACCGTCGGCTTTGTAAGCAAGCTACCCCATGATCTGGTGAAGGCATTTAGATCCACACTGGAAGAAGTGAGAAATGCGGATTTACTGCTGCATATTGCGGATGCTTCGAATCCCAACTGCCAGCAGCAGATAAAGGTGACGGAAGAGACCTTGAAGAAAATAGGGGCCGGAGAGCTACCGACTATTTATGTTTACAATAAAGCTGAGCTGACCGAAATGAGGATCCCTTATATTAAGGGTGACGAGATTTATATTTCTGCTGCGGAAAGGATTGGATTTGAGGAGTTGTTTGAACTGATTAGTAAAAAGATATTTATCGAATATGTTGATTGCAGCATGCTCATCCCCTATGATCAGTCTAAAGCAACGGCTTATCTTAATGAAAACGCATTTATTAAGACAATCAGCTATGAAAGTGGTGGAACGCTGCTGACGATGGAATGCAGACAGAGCGATTACAACCGCTACAGGGACTTTGTGATATAATAACCTCACACATGAGGTTATTATATGCCTCCGGCGGAATTTATGCGCGTGCAATATTTTTTGCCTGGACATAGCATATGCAAAAATGCACATGCGCAATTATATCATGATAAATCATGATATAATAACCTCACACATGAGGTTATTATAGTCTGGTTATCGGCGGCGACTGATGTTATAATTTATTTATGTGCCTTTGGAGAATATCAGAGAAAGGAACGACTATTAGATACAGCTAAAACAAAATTTATTATACAAATGGGAGGGAATTTATGAATAGTATTGAGAACTTAACCATCAACACAATCCGCCTTTTATCTGCGGAAGGGGTCCAAAAGGCAAATTCAGGCCATCCGGGTCTACCAATGGGAGCAGCTCCCATGGCATATACACTCTGGGCAAGGAACTTGAAGCACAATCCGTCTGATCCTGTATGGGATGATCGCGACAGGTTCATATTATCAGCCGGGCACGGCTCCATGCTGATTTATTCATTGCTCCATATCTTTGGTTACGGACTGACGATTGACGACCTTAAGCAGTTCAGGCAGCTTGACAGCCTGACACCGGGGCATCCTGAGTACGGGCATACAAAGGGTGTGGAAGCGACGACCGGGCCGCTTGGCCAAGGCCTTGCCAACGGAGTGGGAATGGCCATGGCAGAAGCATATCTTGCCAACAGGTTTAATCGTCCCGGGTATCCCGTTGTTGACCACTATACCTATGTGCTTTCCGGAGATGGCTGCATGATGGAAGGCATAGCATCTGAGGCGGCATCCCTAGCCGGTACTCTCGGCCTTGGCAAGCTTATAGTTCTGTATGATTCTAATAAAATTACCATTGAGGGTTCTACGGATATTGCATTTCGCGAGGATGTCGCCAAGCGATTTGAGGCCTATGGCTGGCAAACCCTGAATGTTGAGGATGGGAACAATGTGGAGGACATCGATGCTGCAATTAAGGCCGCAAAGGCTGAAGGTAGCAAGCCTTCACTTATTGTGATTAAAACCGCCATTGGATATGGTTGCCCCGAGAAGCAGGGCAAAGCGTCAGCACATGGAGAGCCCCTCGGAGTGGATAATATCAAGGCAACAAAGGAAAACCTGTGCTGGGAATACGATGAGGATTTTTATGTGCCCGACGAAGTCAAGGAGCATATGGATGAAATCCGTGAAGCGGGCAGTAAGCAGCAAGATGACTGGAATGAACTGATAAAAGCCTATGCAAAGGAATTCCCGGAGTTGGCGGCTGAATGGGAAGCATGGAAGAAGTCAGATTTTGTTTCGGGGCTACTGGAAAATAAAGAATACTGGGACTTTGACAGCAAAGCCAATGCAACCAGATCCTCTTCCGGCGAAGTGCTGAACAGGCTGGCAGCCATTGTGCCGAATTTAATAGGCGGTTCAGCAGATTTGGCCCCGTCCAACAAGTCCTATATGAAAGGCAGAGGAGACTTCTCGACTGAGGATTATAGCGGTTCAAACCTGCATTTTGGTGTTCGTGAGCATGCAATGGCCGCAATTGCCAATGGGATGGCGGTACATGGAAGTCTACAGCCTTACGTTTCTACCTTCTTTGTCTTCTGTGATTACATGAAGCCCTCCATGAGACTGTCGGCATTAATGAAGCTGCCGGTCACATATGTGCTGACCCACGACAGTATAGGTGTCGGAGAAGATGGACCTACCCATCAACCAATTGAACAGCTGGCTTCGCTGAGAAGTATTCCGGGCTTTGTGGTTTTCCGTCCATGTGACTCAAAGGAAACTGCTGCAGGCTGGTATGCTGCAATGTCAAGAAGGGATTCACCTATTGCTCTGGTCCTTACCAGGCAGAATCTCCCCCAGCTTGATATGACGGGTGTAAATGCCTTGAAGGGCGCTTATACTATACTGGACTCGGGGAAGAAACCGGAAATCATCTTAATGGCATCCGGTTCAGAGGTTCAGCTGGTATATGAAGCAGGAAAGCAGCTTATGGATCGCGGTGTAGCTGTGCGTGTCGTTAGCATGCCCTCATGGGAGCTTTTCGAAGAGCAGGATGACGCATATAAGGAAAGCGTACTTCCATCAGACGTGGAGAAGCGTCTGGCGGTGGAAGCTGCGTCTTCATTTGGATGGCATAAGTATTTAGGCCTTAAAGGCGATATCATATCCATCGATCATTTTGGTGAATCTGCTCCGGCCGATTTGCTGTTTGAAAGGTATGGGTTTACTGTCAAGAATGTGATGGACAAAGCAACAAAGCTATTGAAATAATTACAACCTTATATCAATGCTGCCGCCCTTGTGCGGAGTAACGGAGTTTTCCATAATTCTTGCATTGGTATCACGGAAACCTTGAAGCAGGGCGCTCATTGATTGGGCATCCTGACTCAGGGTTTTTTTGAGTGTCGCGATGCTCAGCGCGTGTCGTATGTAGCTAATATTTTGTTGCATGTAGTTATTGATTTCCATAATATAATCTCCCTGTCAATTTAATAATAGCATGGGGAAGGCCTGCGATAAATGGGGCACAGGACCTATTTTGCAGTGCCGACCTAATTGGAGCTGTACATGCGAGACATAAAATGCTTGACATATGTCATGACATATGTTAGTTTTGTAATAGACAATTCACCAAGTTTATTTCTTTGGACTGACTGAACACCTAAAATCAAAATGGTTTGGAGGGATATTTTGTGATATGGGCTAAAAGAAAGAAGGCTGCATTAACAGACAAGGTTCAGGATGATCTTTTCGAGAAAAAGCAAAGAATGAGCGGAAACATCTCAGGAATAGTCAAGCTGACAGATAGCATTGATTTATCTCTCAAGGACATTTCAGACGTATCGGAAAGCATTTCTGCCGCCTCCGAATCTATTGCAGCCGGAGCTGCATCCCAAGCTACGGATGTTGAAAACTTTTCATTTTTCTTAACCGATATGGTCGCAAAAATTGAAAACATTTCAGAAATCTCCGCAAGTCTCGTTGAAGAAGGCAACAAGACCAAGGCTGCCAGCGAGACCGGGGCAGGGAGCCTTGAGGAGCTGTTGTCCAGCAATGAAGTGTTTGGGCATGTCATGGAGGATATTATATCAAAAGTAGCTGCATTGACAAAACAGGCGGACAGCATCTCGATGGCTACAGGTATAATATCGGCCATTGCAAGTCAGACAAATCTGCTGTCCCTGAATGCATCCATAGAGGCAGCAAGGGCAGGTGAATATGGGAGAGGGTTTGCCGTTGTAGCAGAGGAGATCCGCAAGCTGGCGGAGCAGAGCCAGAATGCCAGCAAGGAAATCGGCAATATGGTTTCAGGTATATATAAAGAACTGCTACAGGTAAAGGAAACGATTGACAACTCTAATGAGGTGTTTGAAAGACAAAAGGTATCAGTAAACAAGTCTGAAAAGGCATTCAGGAATATCGACGCCTTTATTAACGGCTCCATTGAGCAGCAGTACAGCTTCAATCAGGAGTTTGGCAATCTGTATAAGCTAAAGAACCAGTTAAGTGAATCTATCGAAAACATTGCATCGGTTACTGAAGAATCCGCCGCCACAACCCAGGAGCTTGCTTCGCTGACTATGAGCCAAAGCAATGCCACAATCAGCCTGGTTGATATTGTGGCAGGCTTAAGAGATCACATCACCAAGCTGGTAGCTGATGAGGGACTTGATTTATCCGGAGAGAAAAAAAGTAATAAGAAGAAGCTTGCAATGATTTTTTGCTGGGAGCATCCTTTTTATGCGCCAACCATCGAATCGGCTATGCGAGCGGCAACAAAATATGATGTGGAGCTGGAGATTTTTGAACCTAAGCTTCAGGATGCCGGAGAGCAGATGAGAATGCTGGCTGATATAGAGGAGCGAGGCTTCGATGCAGTGGCTATCAGCCCGAATGATGATGCTGAAATGGCCAGGGCGATTAACCATGCGGTGGACATGGGAATTAAGGTTATATGCTTTGATGCGGATTCACCTCAGAGCAAAAGACTGGGAATGTTTGAGACAAATGGTATCAATGGCGGCAAGTCAGCAGCTCAGGCGGCATTGAAGCTGCTTGGGGATAAAGGGAAAAAGGTTGTTGCAAATGTTTGGAGCGATATTAATAAGACAATTATACAGGATCGGGCAAAAGGCTTTACGGATGAAATCACAGCAGGCACCGGAATAAAAGCGTTTACGGTTGCTTTGCCTGCCAACCCGCCTGATTCGCAGATTGAGGGTATTGTTAGAAAGGTGCTTATTGAGCATCAGGATGCGGATTTGATCTATACTACAAACCTGATGTGGGGACTGCGATTTGCAAGATACTTCAGGCAGTACAGGGTCGATAAAAAGCTCATAAGCTTTGACTGTGACAAGGAAATGGGCAAGTATATCCAGGAAGGAATCGTGGAGTTCGCCATAGCTCAGCGACAGTTTGCATGGGGAGAGCTGGCAGTCAAATGGATGGTAGATGCGATTAATGGTAGACAGGTTCCCCAATATGAGGATACGGGGACATATATTGTAAACAAGGGCAATTTGAGTATTTTTTC
>CAYOKA010000038.1:0-18946 GCA_964404395.1 uncultured Oscillospiraceae bacterium
TTAGTAGCCGGAGCTGTAATATACGGTTCGATAACGGCAGGTGTGAGCGCAGAGCAATATAAAGTCAGCAGGGGAGATATCAATCAATATTTTGAGGAGACTGCACAGGTAATGTCGATAGACAGCCACACTGTATATATCGAAGGAGCCGGAAGGATTACAGATATCAGTGCTGATGTGGGAGATAGTTCTGCCGCATGATCTGTATGACAGTCTGCTTGCAGATATCAGTGCTGATGTGGGAGATAGGGTAAAAAAAGATGATATCCTGCTAACATTGGACACGACAGACCTGGAGTTTCAGCTAAAAGCTGCGCAAGCGGGCATAGCGGCTTCCAAAGCCCAGCTCGAGAGCACGGAGCTAAAAAATTATGCCAATAAAATAAAGCAAGCTGAAGCTGCGGTGAATCAGGCAAAAATAATGTACGATTCTGATAAGCGAAATTTTGAAAATGCGAAAGGCCTATATGAATCGCAGGCTTTGAGCAAGGATGAATATGAAAAGGCTCGGGATATGTGTGATGTAGCTTTGGCGGCTTTGAATACTGCCAACCTGCAGCTTGCGGATATCAAAAAAGGCTCTCCTGATTATCTAAAAAACAGCTATATGGCACAGTTCGAGCAGGCAGAAACCAGAAGGGATACGATCGCAAACAGTATCAAAAAACAGGAGGTCAGGTCACCGGCTGACGGTACTATTATAGAAAGGCTTGTGGATGAGAACTTACCGGCAGTACCGCAAATGGCTGCATTTATTATAGAAGATACCGACAGACTGGAAATTGAAGCAAATGTACTATCAGATGACATAAACAAGGTGCAGATAGGAAATGAGGTGGAGATAAGCGGGAAACCATTGGGAGATGAGATCCTGAAGGGGAAAGTCACGAAAATAGCACCAGTTGCCAAAGCAGAGATGTCATCTTTAGGGGTGAGTCAAAACAGGGTCTCTGTTACCATTGAGATCAACGGTGATACAAGTCTGCTGAAGCCGGGCTTCAGCGTGGACGCAAAGATTATTACGGCCAACAGGAAGGATATACTCATAGTCCCTGACAGTTCTGTGTTTGACTATGAAGGTAAAAGCACCATATTTGTTGTTGAGAATGGAAAGACACGTCTGAGGAGCGTGGAAAAAGGCATTGAAAGTGACGACTTAATTGAAATTCTCGGAGGCCTGAAAGAAGGAGAAATGATTCTCTCAAAACCGGATAACAGCATAAAGGAAGGTATGAGAATTAAGTAATGTTTCATCTTGAGCCATTCCATCAGATATTATACCATGGCATAAATAGCCAGTCCATAAAAACATGCATAGCATGCGGCAGCAAGCGCATAATATGTTTGGAGGTGCATATTATGGCGATAACTTTTACACAAAAGGAAATGCTATTACTGGAGGACCAAAAAACACATGAGCAGGTATGCATAAATAAGTATACGAATTATGCTGCTCAGGCCCAGGACAACCAGTTGAAGCAAATATTTAACGCAAATGCCCAAGTGGAGCGAGAACATTTGAGCACTATCAACCAATTGATAAGTGGTCAGGTACCGCAATTGAATCAACAGCAGAACCAACAGCAAAATCAGGGTATGGGGCAGAGCGCGAATCAAGCTCCTGCCGGCGGAATGAACAGCGCAAAGGTAGGTATGACCGGGGCGTCTGACAGGGACATGTGCATAGATATGCTTACGACTGAAAAATATGTCTCGGGATCTTACGACACAGCTATTTTTGAATTTAACAATACGAATGTCCGAGATGTATTGAATCACATCCAAAAGGAAGAGCAAAAGCACGGCGAAGCAATTTCACAGTATATGCAGGCAAAGGGACTATATACCGTCCAACAATGAATAGAAATGGATTAAAGCAGGTAGCGGTGGATTGAAGGAGGAGGGGGATTTCCGGCGGGAAATCTCCCTCTTCAATGTTCTTCCGACATGGGCGGTTGCAGTCTGTCTGCCACTTCTTAAAATGATGCCTTGGGCATCCAAGAGATAACAGAATGACATTTTTCGTACTTTTTACAAGAGTATTCAGCCTATCCTTACGTCAAGCCGTTTATTAAAGTAATATTAAAAGCTTAAAACATCAGAAATTTTGATAAAAAGGAGCACATAAGCTTTAATAGAACGGAGGTATATGAAATGAAGTATAAGCTAATTACCCTTTTTTTGTCCTTCACTCTGATACTATCACTTGCTCCAGCCGCTTTCGGCGCAAGTTTTTCCGGCTATAGCCAGTGGGCCTACGCCGAATTAACGGAAGCTGAAGAATATGGCTTGATTACTGATAGTATCAGAGAGCAAATGAACGCTCCGATTACCCGTGAGGAATTCGCGGAGCTTGCGGTACGGTTGGTAGAGGTGTATACGGGAAAGACACCGGTGACGGCTCCTAAGGAAACCTTTAGCGACACGACAAATGAATATGTGTTGAAGGCATATACCTGCGGTATTGTCAATGGCGTGGGTAAAGGAAGGTTTGAACCAAAATCCCTTACAAACCGCGAGCAGGTAGCAACGATGCTCGGAAGAACCATGCAATTGATAGCGCCTGAAATGGACACCAGCTACTCTAACGAAACAAGCTTTTTGGATGAGGATCAGGTTGCAGAATATTTTCTTCCCTATGTAAAGTTTATGTCCCAAAAAGAATTAGTAAAAGGCTCAAGTGGTCAATTTCGCCCGAAAGATAATTGCACCCGTGAACAGGCCGTATTGATCGTAAAGCGGGTGTATGAATATCTAGTCCTTTCGCAGCAGGATGTTGAACTGCCTGATAAGGGCGAAGCCGATTCTTTTATCATTGGGAAATGGTCTACCCACGACCACATTTGGGACAATGTGGATTACAATACGGGCGGATTCGTAAGCAGTGAATATTATTTGCTTGGATTTTCTTTCAATGAAGACGGAACATTTCTGAGGATATTAATTACCAGCATGGGGATGAGCAGAGCGACAGGAAATTATAGATTTGTCGAGGGCGAAACTGAATGGGAAAATGGGAGAAAAATTCTCCTGTATAATCAAAAATATGAATTTTTTGATCCAAATGCTACTATACCCAAAGAAAGAGGGTACTGTGAGGATGAAGAATATGAGGTAAGATATAAAGCTGAAGATGATACGCTGATCATCGATTATCTGGGTTATAATTCATTAAAGAAGCTGAAGGGGTAAGGTGATAGAAAAGGCAAAAGACAGTACGAACCCCTTTCGAGTCATTATAGCTAATAAATTGACATATTAGCTAATCAGAGATATAATATAGCTAATATGCTAAAAACATGGCTAACGCGAAAGAGCGTGGCTAACAGTTGAAAGGGGTGGCTAAGATGAAGGTTACGTCCACAGAGGTGCAGAATAACTTCGGCAAATATTTGAAAATCGCATCGGAATTAGAGGATGTTATAGTAACCCGGAATGGATATGAGGTTGCGAAAATTGTCCCATGCGAAGAGAGATCTACTATTGCGGAGGAAGCCGCAAATTACATTTTCAATGATCGATGGAAGCTTAGCTATGAAGAATTTCTTAAATTGGTGGAGAACTCCGATCTGCGATATGAGTATATCGACGGGGAGGTCTACCTGCTTTCCTCACCGGTTTACAGCCATCAGGTGGCGGTAAATGAAATACAAGGTGTTTTTTTCAACTGGTTCAAGGGGAAAAAATGCAGGCCTCTGACTTCGCCCTTTGATGTCACATTGACGAAAGGTAAGGACAACATCAATGTTGTACAGCCGGATATTATCGTCATCTGCGATACCGATAAAATTGATGCCTCCGGAAAATACCAGGGTGTGCCTACCCTCACCGTGGAGGTGCTGTCCAGATCCACGAGGAGCAAGGATATGCTGAAAAAGCTTGATCTGTATATGCAAACCGGTGTGAAGGAATACTGGATGGTTGACCCGGTTAAAAAGGAAATTATGGTTTACAATTTTGAAAAGCATGATATCGCTGACCACGGCGCCTATTTAGGGGACACGGTTGTAAAGTCAAAAATCTTTGCCGGGCTGGAAGTCAGACTTACGGACATATTTGCATTTTGAGATCAATCATGTTATGGGTTACTGATATGATATTTCAGGAAATACTATACTATAATTAGTTATGGTGTATAATGATGGTGTATACACTATTATTAGCTAAGAGGTGAGCAATATGAAAAGAACGCAGGTTTATCTTAAAGAGTCACAAAAAAAGGAGCTTGGATTGTTGGCAGAACAGATGGGGAAATCACTTGCAGAGCTTGTGAGAGAAGCTGTAGACATGTACATTGTTGGTAACAGGAAGAGTATGGACGAAAGCATTTTGCAGACAAGCGGCTTGTGGCAGTCCAGAGACGACATTCCTGATTCAGTGGAGTACGTAAATAGCTTAAGAGGTGAAATGAATAACCATCTGGAGGGCATTGATAAATGAGCGTAGCATTATATGACACTAATATACTCATCGATCATCTAAAAGGTAAACAGGAGGCTACGGCGTTATTGCTGGAATGCATAAAATCCAATGTACAATCTGCTTGTTCAGTAATAACAGAGATTGAACTGCTTTGTGGGATGCAGCCGGATGAAGCTAATCAACTTGAATATTTTATTTTTAGTTTTGAAATAGTAGAGGTCAGTATTGAAGTTGCGAAAATGGCCGGAATGTATATGAACAAGTACAGGAAAAGCCACGGAATCAATATGGCTGACGCAATTATAGCAGCATCGGCCAAACACCTTAATGCAAAGCTTTATACCTTGAACACAAAACATTTTCCTATGAAAGATATCGATGTGATTCGACCTTACTGAAACGGAGGCCTGCCACGGTTGCCATCATGGACAAGTATCTGGATGAAAACGGCTCACTATTCATAATGGTTTCGGGCTACTCTATTCTAAAACTTGCTGCAAAACTGGGGCGGACATATTTACATTTTGAGACTGCGTTTGCAAAATTGCAAAATTAATGTAAAATATACATATAAAATAGCTTCGCTCTAATAAAGTTATTATGTAGGAGATAGAAACACTCCCAGACATGTTAACAATACGGACCCCTTGTAGGAAAGATATGTGGGAGTGTAGAGATTCCGGAAATGGTAAATGATAAGATTCAAGGAAGGAGACCAATTTTGTGGCTAGGGTAACAAAAGGTAACTTATTGAATTATCTGACTATTTCACAGAAGATGGTTCTCATTTTTATTGGATCTGTCATTGTCCCATTGATTATTCAGATTTCTTTCTACTACAGTGATACTGTGAAGAATATACAGTCACAGATGATGCAGCGCCTGGCTAGTTCACTTGATGAAAAAACTAATAAAATCAATGGAGTGATATCCAGTACCGTTACATTGTCACATAGGTACAATGCCGATGAAGAAGTGTATAAATTTTTGGATAGCTACTACCTAAGGGAATATAATTATTTGGTTGAATATCAGGAGCGAATCAAAGCAACGCTGGATTCAGACCTTGCCTATAACAGTAATGTGAGAAAAATCAGTCTTTATACCGAAAATCCTACAGTATTGAATGGATCCATAGTTAGTAAAATTGAACCGGATGAATATATTTCTCTCGGAGAAAAGCTTATCGACTTCGACTTATTTGATCTGACCAGATCTGAGAGTGGTCTTAAGCTTCGGATATCCCTGGCCCCGCCTGTAATTAAGTCATCATATGACAGAAGCCTCAGTATTGTCAGACCCTTGGAGAAGTATACGCAGTATGCCAAATACGGGAAGATACTGAGAATTGACATAGATATATCGCATATTTCATCTATGCTTAAAGAACTCGGCATGTTTGATAATATTGTATTGGTAGACCCCGATAACCGTATAATAGCCTCAGCAAACACTTATAGTGAATTTGGCCAATATGACATATTCTCTGAAAAGGATCTCAAAGAGGGGATAGTCGTTCTCAAACAGACACTTAAGGATGTGCCATTATCGCTTTATGGCTACTATAATTCTAAAATTATTTCGGACGAATTTGCAAAAATGAGATGGAAGACAGTGTTCATTATTATAACCAGTATTATGATTTCACTTTTTTCTATTCTCCTCATAGCAAGCAACATAACTAAGCGAACGAGGCAGGTTGTTAACCAATCCAAGCAGATTGCAATGGGAAATTTCGTACAGACATATAAAAACATGGGCGGTAACGACGAAATAGAAATTTTAGCTGACAGTATTAATCAAATGAGTATTAAGCTTAAAGCGCTGATTGAAGATAAGTACAACTCGCAAATCCTGAAAGCCCGTCTTGAGCAGGAAACAGCGGAGGCCAGGTTATTGGCGCTTCAGAGTCAGGTAAACCCGCACTTTTTGTATAATGCATTGGAGAGTATCAGACTGAAGGCCAGTGTTAGGGATGAAACAGAGACTGCAAAAATGATACTGTACATGTCACGTATGTTTAGGAGGGTCATTAACTGGAGTGATGACATAATAACATTAGAAAAAGAGATAGAATTTCTGGAAGAGTATTTAAACATTCAAAAATACAGGTTTGATGATGAGTTTGAGTATGCTATACAGGTTGAAGAAAGAGCTCTGAAATGTATGTTACCCAAATTCATAATCCAACCGTTAGCAGAAAACGCTTGTGTCCATGGCGTTGAGTCGATTTCCGGAAACAGGCTCGTCCAGGTTTATGCAGCACTTCGGGATGATAAGATTGTAATCAGTGTCCTTGATAATGGATCCGGTATAAGCGACGATATGCTCGATAACCTTAAAGAGATACTAAGTAGTCGAAGCAAGCCAATTGGTAGTGTAGGGCTATACAATGTGTATCAGCGATTGGTTTTATATTATGGGAAAGATTTTACATTTGATATAAAGAGTGAGCCGGAACAGGGGACGGAATTTAGTATAACAATTCCTATGCGTAATTCAAGGGAGGAGTTCTATGTACTCAATTCTACTGGTAGATGATGAGAAAAGCATCAGAGAGCATTTACCAAAGGCGATACCATTTGAAGAACATGGTTTTACTGTCGCTAGTACAGCGATTAATGGAAAGCAAGCCATGGAGAAACTTTCAGTCCGTCCGGATCTGATACTGCTTGATGTGCGCATGCCGGTTATGAATGGCCTTGAGTTTCTGAAGCTGCTGAGGAGTAGTGAGTATTCAAATACGCATGTAGCAATGCTTTCAGGCTACAATGAGTTTGAGTATGCTAAAGAAGCCATGAAATATGGGGTAAGGGCATATTTAAGCAAACCGGTGGACGAGGAAGAAATAATCCCCTTTTTAGATATTTTATGCAAGGAATTGGATGCATCCAAGCGCGAAAAAGACAGGCCTGATTTGAGCGAAATGGCTGAACAGATTGGCAGTACGGTAACCTCAGGCGTTTGCAATGAGGCTATTGCGTATATCCGCTTACACTATTCTGAGCAGATAAATTTGAAAAAGGTCGCTAAAAAGTTTTTCGTCAATGCATCTTATTTGGGTAGAACTTTTCAGAAGACGGTAGGAGTTTCCTTTACCGAATATGTAAATAAGCTCCGTATTGAGGAAGCAAAAAGGCTTTTGCTCCAGACTGACAAACTGATCTACGAGATAGCAAGCCAGGTAGGTTTTATAGAAAGTAGCTATTTTGTTGTAAAATTTACACAGGAGGTTGGGAAGAGTCCAACAGAATATAGAAATGAAAACCAAGGTTGAATTTATTATTTAGAATATATGAGGAGGTAGGTGCAGGATGAGATCCCTCATTAAAACCATTGCTTGGGTCATATTACTGCCTTTGTTTATTCTCTCATTAGCATCATGTGGTAAAGGTGTCAAAAGGGATACCGACATAGATAAGGGCCTAGGGGGTTCATCTGCTGAAAAAGGAGATAATTCCTACGAAAACCTTTTTGCAGGGGTAGGCCCATTGCCGGATGCAAGTGAACCGGTGACATTTAATGTCTTTATTCGCGATCCGGGCGCAGTTCCTTCGAAGTACAACCCGGTTAACAAAAGGATTGCCGAATTAACAGGGGTGACGATTGAGTTTGAATTTCTGGTAGGTGATTTGGATCAAAAGGTGGGGGTGATGATAGCCAGTGAAGATTACCCTGATGCAGTTTTTGCAAGTGAGCAAAGGTTTATTGATGCCGGTGCTTTTATCCCGCTAGAGGGTGAGTTGCCCAAATATAAGAACCTACACGCTCTTTATTCCCCCCACTATGAAAAAATGACAAGAGATGATGGACATCAGTATATTTTGGAACTATACCTGGCCAATATTCCCTCGCCGATTTTTGTTAATGACGGTCCGGGATTTTACATCCAGAAGGCGGTTTTGGAAGATGCAGGCTTCATTGTGCCCAGAACACTGGATGAATACTTTGATCTTATTGAGCAGTACATGGCTAAGTATCCGTTGATTGATGGTATCAAAACTATTGGATTTGAAATATTATCTGACGGCTGGCGGGATTTTTGCCTGCGCAACCCGCCTCAGCATCTGATGGGTGCAGGTAATGACGGAGATGTATTTGTGGATCTTGAGACATATACTGCATCTCTATATCAGGTTTCAGAAACGGCGAAAAATTATTACAGGAAGTTGAATGAGGAGTACAATAAGGGAGTTATTAGAGCGGATACATTTACGCAAAGCTACGACCAGTATGTCTCAAATCTTGCTTCAGGAGCTGTTCTTGGTTTCTTTGACCAGGGGTGGAATATTTTGCAGGCTGAAAACATATTGAAATCCGATAAAAAATTTGAAAGAATGTATGTCACAGTTCCTATAGCAAATCCCGGAGTTAGGGATAGTTATCTCGATGTTCGTGATGGAACAATAACAGGAAACAATGGAATAGGAATCACAAAAAACTGTAAGGATCCTGACCGATTGCTGGCTTTCTATGACTGGATGCTACAGCGGGAGGTGCAGGATTATATCCAATGGGGTGAAGAGGGGAAAGATTGGGAAAGAGTTGGCCAAACTGGGCGAGTCTTAACAAATACGCGCCGCGAACTGAATAATGATGATGGGAAAAAGCGCGATCTGACCGGAATTACTCTATGGAATTACTCGCCAAAGAAGCAAGGCCTGTATGAAGATGGAATGCCTTGCGGCCCTACTGACTCTGAAGATGAGTATGTGGCGGCATTATCCGATTATGACAGGATGTTTCTGGAGAGCTATGGTATCAAGTACCCTACACAACTATTGTCTGCACCTGTTCAGCGGCCTGCATACTACCCGGTATGGTCAATGCCTATCATAGAGGGGAGCGCTGCTGCACTGGCAAACAGCAAGATGGTTGATACCTGCCGTAAATATTATCCTCGCCTTATTATAACAAATCCCAGTAGCTATGATCAGTTATGGGATAGATTTGTGTCAGAAATATGGGAAAATGATCCTCAGCCTTACCTTGATGAGGTGAATAAGCAAATAGCTAAAGCAATGGAAATCGAATGATTTATTTATCTGTTATTTAACAAAAGTACTAAGCAACTTGTATAAAAATTTTAATAAAAGGTATGATTTTTTAAATGATTTGGTTTATTTCGCATGTTAAGCTTGAAAAAAGGGTGAACCATACTTTAAAACCCGAAAATATTAGAAAGGGGATCAAATAATGAGAAATGCGAAAATTCTTGTACTGCTGATGGTTGTTGTCATGATCGTTACCGGTTTATCGGCATGCGGTACTCCGGCTAGCAAGGACACCGATACTCAACCAAGCACTACAGCCGCAGCTCCGAAGGAAGACCCAAAACCCACTGAGGAAGAAGAGACGCTTGAACCGATAACGTTCAGCATGTTTGTTGCTGGCCCTGGAGAGGTTCCGCCGGATGACAATAAAATTGTCAAAAAGATCCAGGAAATCACAGGGGTCACCATTGAGTATGAATTCCTTGTAGGTGACATGGAGCAAAAAGTCGGAATCATGATCGCCAGCGGCGATTATCCGGATTTTATCGGCGCAGGACAAGCGCGCGGACGGTATCTAAATGCAAGATCGTTTATTGCTCTTGACGATTATCTTCCCAACTATGCAAATCTGTGGAAGCATTATGAACCTTTCCTAGACAGGCTTCGCCAGGTATCAGAAGATGACAAAATATACATTCTGGATATTTGGAGCCGCCAGTATTGGCTTAATGACGGAGAGGACGATTTCTACGAGGGAGACTATAACGGCCCGGCTTTCTGGATTCAGAAGGACGTACTTGCCTGGGACGGATATTCACATCCCAAGACATTAGATCAATTCTTTGATTTGTTGGAGCGTTATTACGCAGCTAATCCAACCATCGACGGTCAGGAAACTCTACCGTTCGAGGTGCACTCACAGGATTGGCGCTCATTCTGCCTGAAGAATGCTCCGCAGCATTTGATTGGCGGACGTAACGAGGGTGATGTTGTTGTTAATCCCGACACACTTGAAGTCGAGATTTATCAGAATAAGGATTATGCAAAAAATTATTACAAGAAGCTCAATGAAGCATTTAAAAAGGGTATGATAAGCCCTGAGACATTCACCAGAAACTATGATCAATACTTGTCCGTTATTTCTACCGGACGTGTGTTGGCTATGTTTGACCAGCAATGGAACTTCCAGGATGGTGAACATGTATTGATTTCTGAAGGCAAAATTGAGAGAACTTATGTACCGATTGGAGTCAGCTATGATGGATCCGATGTTCCCTACAACAGGGTAAGGAACGAAGGTATCATAGGCGGCAACGGTATGGGTATCAGCACTAAGTGCAAAGATGTTGAGCGTGCATTAAAGTTCATGGATCAACTCCTTGAAGAGGATGTACACAAGCTTATGTACTGGGGTATCGAAGGCGAAGACTACTATGTCGACGATAATGGCCGTTACAGACGTACTGCAGAGCAGAAGGCCAATTTTGACAACCCTGACTGGCGTCTCGCTAACGCCGGACTTATCATCGGCGACCAATTCCCGAAGCTGGAAGGCCGTTATAGTGATGGTAACTCCACTGGTGCAGCAACGCAGCCTGAGGAAAGGCTCGAAAACCAATTCCCCTATGACAAGGAATTCTATGGGAAATATGGCTTCTACACCAAGTCCGACTTCCTTCCTCTGATGGATCATCCCGGCTATCCTGAGGTATGGTCAATATTCTCCACTATGGAAGAGGATAATGTCGCCAAGCCTGTATTTGACGAGATAACTGATCTTCAGAATCGCTACTTACCAGGCGTAATTATGTCAAATAACTTTGAAGCTGCTTGGACTGAATATGCGAACAGATACGAGAGTGTCGATTATCCGGCGCTGGAAGCTGAAGTTGAAAGGCAAATACAAGCGCGCAAGACTAAATAACCTGCGCTTCTTTAAAACCGATTAGGAAGGGGCGGCCACAAAGCCGGCCGCCTCTTCTACATCATAAACCGGTTGAGAATCAGGGCTAAGGGGATAGCAAAATGGCAACTAAAAATTTAAGTGCTAGAAAAGAGTTTTTTAATGAAGTTCGTAAACAAAAGGAGTTGATATTTATTTCGACGCCCTTTTTCATATACTTTTTAATTTTTTCATATTTACCACTATGGGGTCTCACCATGGCGTTTCAGAACTATAAACCTGCAAGAAGCTTTTTTGAGCAGGAATGGGTTGGATTCAAGCATTTTGAGAACCTTTTCACCGACCCTGATTTTTTTCGTGTAATGAAAAACACCTTAGGGATGAGCATAATCAACCTGGCGCTGGGTTTTATCACGGCTATCGCATTTGCACTGCTTTTAAACGAGCTTACGGGGAAACTCTTCGGGTTTAAGCGGGTCGTGCAAACGATATCATATATGCCCCATTTCCTCTCATGGATTATCGTCTGTGGTCTGGTTTCAAATGTCCTTGCCATGGATGGAGGAATCATAAATGAACTGTTGGTAGGAGCGGGACTTATTAAAGAAAAGATACATTTTATGGGGACACCGGAATATTTCTGGTGGATTGTTGGATTTACAAATGTATGGAAGTCAATGGGCTGGAACAGTATCATTTATTTGGCAGCGATTACATCTATAGACCCGGCGTTGTATGAGGCTGCAGCCATTGATGGGTATGGCCGCTTTGGCAGGATGTGGCATATCACCATTCCGGGTATCAAATCGACCATTATTATCTTACTTATCTTAAACGCAGGTTGGATCCTCAACGCGGGTTTTGAAATTCAGTATATTCTGGGTTCAAACGGTCTCGTGCTTGATGTTTCGGAAACCATTGATATTTTTGTGCTCAAAAGGGGCTTTGGGAGAGCCGGCGGCTTTGCCTTCGGAACTGCAGCCGGTATGTTCAAAACCGTGGTCAGCGCTGTAATATTAATACTGTGCAATAAAATCGCCGGTTGGGTAGGCGAGGAAAAATTGATTTAATAAAACGCTTTCGTTGCGCTATTCGACTTGGAGGTATATTTAAATGAGAAAATCATATGGTGATAAGGTTGTTGATGCGATAATTGTTTTCATTATGTGCATAGTCATCGTTGCCATGTTGTATCCACTTTGGAACACGTTGATCACATCTTTTAACGATGCAAGGGATTCCATAAAAGGACCACTCTACCTGTTGCCGAGGGAATGGACACTTTTCAACTATCAAAGTGTATTTAAGACAGATAAAATATATAACGCTTTTGTGGTGTCGGTCGCACGTACAGTGATCACATTGATACTGAACGTGCTTCTCTCAGGTTTATTCGCATACGTATTGAGCCACAAGGAATTTGTTTTCCGAAGATTCCTTACAGTATTTATGGTAATGACAATGTACATAAACGCAGGACTGATCCCGCAGTATTTCCTGTATCGCAACCTGGGATTGATTGACAGCTTTTGGGTCTATATACTCCCTTCGCTGGTTGGAGCGTTCAACGTGATTGTCATACGCACGTACATAAATTCGCTACCGGCATCTCTTGTGGAATCTGCGAGGATTGACGGAGCCACTGAAGTGAAAATATATTTCAGCATTATTTTTCCGCTATGCTTGCCGGTTATGGCCACCGTCGCATTATGGGTCGCAGTTGGCTCGTGGAACTCATGGTTCGACTCTTTCATATTTGCGCCAAAGCAGGATTTGAGTACCCTTCAATACGAGATGATGAAGATATTATCTTCATCCATGCAGTCGGGGGTCAGGCAACCGGATTATCTGGCCGAATCACATACGTCACGCAGCATGGTTACTCCAAATTCATTGCGTGCGGCCATGACTATGGTAGCAACTGTACCTATCCTGGTGGTATATCCCTTCCTTCAAAAGTATTTTGTAACTGTTAACATTGGCAGCGTCAAAGAGTAGAAGCACATATTTCCATGTAGAATACATTTGTGATTATTCTATGGAATTGACCGATAGGATTATGAATGTTAATATTATGAGATATTAAAGCTAATTTGTGAGGGAAATATGAAATATCACAATAGTAAATTTTTTAAGTACTGCTTCATTATGTCACTAGTGGTTATCGTGTTGGCTTTTGGTTACGCATGTGGTAGTAAAGAGGACAATATAGCGGACAAGCAGTCCGATGATGAGATGGTGGAGGCCATTGAAGAGAGCCCGGAGCTGCTGTGGACTGTGAAGCATGCGAATGAGCTTGTCAGTCTGGCGGTATCCCCGGATGGGAATGTGGCTGTAGGTGAAAATCGTGCTGTTTATATCCACAGAATCGCAGATGGCGCACTCGATGAAGTATATGTTTATGAAAACATGACAGATGATCTTGTTTTTTCATATGATGGGACGATTCTCGGTACCGGATTCGACATGGACGGCGTATGGTTGACTGATACTGCGAATGGAGACACGCTTCGGCTAGTGCACAACGGCTTTAGCAGCAGCCAGGTAGCCTTTTCAACAGACGGTAAAATCGCAACAGGAAACAGTGACGGTACAGTAGAACTTTGGGATACCGAAACCGGGGATCAGCTGGCTGCTCTGGAAATGCCCGGCGTAGACTGGATCACTTCGCTGGCATTCGATCCGTCCGGTAAATTACTTGCTGTTTCCCAGTGGACAGATAAAGGCACTGTTACTATTTGGGATATTGAAGCAAAAACAATAGTTCACTCAATAACACTCAACAATCCTTTGGGGGGCATCAAGGACCCTTTTCAATTCTCACCGGATGGGAAAATGGCTGCCGCAATAAAGGAAGAATACGAGCATCTGGTGCGTCTATGGGCGGCGGATGGAGCTACGCAGCTGGCCGATTTGTCAATTCCTGATGATTATAGGGATATGGACTTTTCTCCTGATGGGAGCCTGCTTGCGGTTGCATCAATGAAGGCGGTAACTATTTGGGATATTTCAACACATACTTTATTATTCACGCTGGATCAGACCTTTAGCGATGACGATACAGACACCATCGTGGAGCTTGCTTTTACGCCTGACGGCAGGCACCTTGCTGTTGCGCGGAAAGACGGCACACTTGAGCTGTGGAGGCTTCCGGGAGCAGAACAATTCCAGACGGTATCGGATATAGGCATGCCAAATTCACTGCCAAGCGATGCCATGTTCGGCGTAGGCAGTTCACAGCTAAAGGAAGAAGCCGCGCTTAGGCTTGAGGCCTTTGTCAGGAAGCTGAGCTATAATTACAGCGAGTGTTCAATCAAATTCATCGGTCATACGGACAGCAGCGGAACAAGCGAAGAGAACCTGAAGCTGTCAAAGGAAAGAGCTGAGGCGGTAAGAGGCTGGGTTGAGAATTGGTTCAATAAGAACCAACCTGTCGGCTGGACTTTTTCTTCGGATGGACGTGGTGAAAGCGAATTGATTATACCGGATACCGACGCCAAGGGTGCTTACCTAAAGGATGCCGCAGCGATTAACCGCCGAATCGGGATAGAGGTTGAGAGCGCAACACCGAAGGTAGGGGCGCTGGCGGGCAATCAACAGGCCGGAGAATAAATAACTCTGAACATCGCGCGTTTAAGTCCGTAGCATTATGAATTGTGGGTGTCGAATTGAGGCTATTGAAGGAAATATGCAGAAGTAATGATATAAATTTATCAGGCAAAATGATTTTTAGAGAGGCTGTTAGAGGAATCATTAAGCATGAAAATAAGCTATTGATGGTTTACTCTTCAAAAAATGGCGAATACAAATTCCCCGGTGGAGGAGTAGATGCCGGAGAGACCTATGAAGAAGCTCTTATCAGAGAAATCCGAGAAGAATGTGGGGCTAAGGTTACGGATATCTGCTCTGAATTTGGCAAAATGGTCGAATATGATGTGCCAATTGAGAAAGAATTTGATGTTTTCAAAATGATTTCTTATTACTATGTCTGTGACGTTGCCCCTACTCTAAAGGAACAGGCCTTGGATGAATATGAAGAAGATTTAGGGTTCAAACCTGTATGGATTGATATTGATAGTGCTATAGAAGCAAATAGAGCAGTAATTAAGGAAAAAGCAGATAATGCACCCAGATGGACGCAAAGAGAGCTTTTTGTACTCGAGTTACTTAAAAATAGTCTTTGACTCTCGACTTTGAGGAGTATATCAATGACTTGAGAGACGAAATGGATAACCATATGGATGTCATTGATAAATGAAACGGAGGCAAAACGTGGCTTTTGATTTCAGAGCCTGCCACCGTTGCCCTCATGGACAAGTATCTAGATGAGAACGGCTATGTGAATGACATAACAGACACGCGCATGCACCATGAAATCTATCTCTCGGACGCCCGCAAGGTCGAACCCTCAAAATGGAAAACGGTAATACGCCATCCGATTAAAAAGGCATAATCGCGGGGGATAATAATATTTGGAAGTTATTGTTGGTGAAACTCCTATAGTTGGAATGATTATAGGAGTTTTAATATTCGTATATTAGAATTGTATATAAAATTTATTATTTTATGGAAGGAAATCCAAAAATATATGTCGAATATTCTCTTATTAAGGGAAAAGATAGAATGGTTTGGTTAGCGACCAAAGGCGCATAGCAATAATAGGAAGCCGCAGGCAATTTTTATAACCTGCAGATGAAAGGAAGCGTATTTATGAAAAAAATAACGGCGTTAATAACGTTCCTGGTGTTTTTACTTGTATTATCCACGCCGGCGATGGCGGCTCCATTGCCAGTAGTATCCTATTACGACTTTCAGCCTAACGGGATGCCCTATCTTT
This sequence comes from uncultured Oscillospiraceae bacterium, assembly GCA_964404395.1. Lineage (GTDB taxonomy): Bacteria > Bacillota > Clostridia > Acetivibrionales > DTU013 > JAAYBT01. The sequence continues at coordinate 16,157 of CAYOKA010000038.1, forward strand.
ATTACAGTTTTGGCGATGAGGTATTCTATGATGTCATGTATGACGGCAACAGTGTGAGTAACGGCGTTTATATAGCCAGCATGCCAGAAGGCAGCCCCCAGGACGGCTGGACGCGTGAGGTTGCTACTATCAATGGTCAATCCCAGCTCATTAACACACGTTATAAACTGGACACGACGGACACAACGCAATACCCTGCCGACAATCAGGATATGCTGCTGAAGGTGTACGCAGCCGGCCAAGACGGATCGGCACACTTTGATAGTAAAAACAGCGTTATAACGCTCTATATGAAACTAGGTGCAAACCTGAAGTCACCCGAACTGGATGTTGTCGTCACGTCTCTTGGATATTCATACTTTCATGGTCCAGTCTGGTGGTCGCTGACTAACGATGTCCGCGAGAAGGAAAAGCTGGCGGAGCTTTACGAGGCGGGTCTCAAGGGAGACACTCTTTTGAACAGAAGCAGTTGGGATGATTTTGAAACTCTATTTAATGCCACGATGAAAAACAACGTCGACCTTTCAAAAGATACTTGGCTAACCGCTTGCGGCGGCACGGTTGGCGGCTATTTCGAACCTGTATTTGAACAGTATAAACTCGTCTGTACGACTGGGGGAAACCCGCTCCTTAAGCAGCCTTCATTAGTACCTCAAAGTGCTGTATTTGACAAGCGCCTGCTCCATCAAGCAAGCGTAATTTTCAATTTCGCCGACTATACAAAAAAGCCTAGCTCGTTCTTAATAAATGGAAAAGCGGCTCCCGCAAATGCTGTTACATACAGCGACTATATGTGTGTTGTCAGTCGGGAATTTCTGTCTGACATGAACGTCGGCGATTCCGTTGCACTCACCGTTGTGTTTAGTGACGGATCAGAAGATACAGTTAAAATTGACATTAAGGATACAACCGAAGAGGCGTATATGCAGGTATTCAGCGACGTCAAGACGGACAGTACAGCGTGGGAGCATATTAATCCGCTTGTTCAAAGAGGTATTATTTCTGATAATGTTGGAGGTCAGTATGGCCCGGACAAAACCGTTACTTACGCTGAGTTTTGCGCAATGCTGACCAAAACTGGAGCGGTAGTCGATAAGGTTCCGTCAATGTCGGAAGCCATACCAGCGGTCGCGGCTGAAAAGCTACTTTTTAATGCGCTCACATCCGAGCCATTTAAGGCGGAGTATCAGGCACTCAACAAACAGCATCTCTGGCAGCCCAATGCCTACGGCGATTTGACCGCCGATTCCTTCGCGCTTTTTGATATGGTCCTGCCAAACCCGGAAGCACGTGTATGGGGTCACGAGTTGGACAATGATGTAACTTTCACCCGTGCTCAGTCGGCAGAAGCTATCTATCATTTTATACAGCTCATTGATTATGCCAGAGAACTCATTTCCATTCAGCAACCAATTGTGAATCCCAGTTCTTCAGAGATTTATGTCGACAGAAAACTCGTTCAATTTGACGTCTATACTATCGATGATAATAACTACTTCAAGTTGCGGGACCTTGCATTTACGCTGAATAACACAGAGAAACAGTTTAGTGTGGAATACGACGCTAGGTCAGGATACATCAACCTTACCTCAAACCAGACGTATACGCCGGTAGGAGGTGAGATGTCTACCATGGGCAGCGAACTGCATCAAGCTAGCATATCGAGAGTATGGATTTCGGTTGATTCGGATGGTTATGTTGTGTGGTCTTATCTAACAGCATACAATATCGGCGGAAACAATTACTTTAAGTTGCGCGACCTTGGTAAAATGCTGAATTTTGGCGTGGGGTATGATAAATCGACAAGGGCTGTATTTATAAATACAGGAACCGGATATACAGAATAACGGGCAAACATGAATCAAATCCTTTACAATTGGGTCTAGGAGGGTGAAGGGGTTCGTTCACTCAAACTGTAAAGTAGGTTGTAGAGCATTACTTATCAAAAAAGCAAGGAGTTAGCGAGTAATAAAAGAAATACGGCAGACGTAATAAAACATAATTGTCTGCCGTATTTTTATCTGCTTTTATCGTTATAATATAAAGCTACTCCCTCACCCTAATTGCCGACTAATCTGCTCATCAAATGCATCGCGATCATCTGTGCGGTGGAAGCGGTTACTTCTGCCTTGGGGTTGAAATTGCCGTTTTCGTCAAGCATTACAACGCCTGAATTCACAAGCGCCTGAGCACTTTCCTTAGCCCAGGGGCTGATGGAGTCCATATCGCTTATAACAACCTCGTCTCCGGTTAACTGTATGCCGCTCAACACAGCCAGCCTGTTCATTATTACCGCAAGCTGCTCCATTGTGAGCTTCTCATCCTCGAAGTAGTTTCCTTTTCCGTCACCCTGCAACAACCCTTGCTGCTTTGCGATTTCGACCGGATCGGGAACGCCTTGCAGGAGCAATTCAAACAATTGCGCTCTTGTAAGAGTTTCGTCTGCCTGATCCTGTCCAAAGGCCATGATGGAATCGTACAATTCCTTATTGGCGGATATTTTTTCTGCACTGCCTACCGTTGAGTAAGCGCCCTTTTCAAGAAGCTTTTCAAACATTGCTGCAGAATCCTTTACATCCTGAACTGTTGTAGACTTAATCTCCCGCAATATCTTTAGCTGTTCGTCTGCGGTCTTGCCCATGAGGTAATTGTTCATTGCAGCGCTTGCTCCGCTCAGCTCGCCGCTGGTAGTGGTAGAGGAGCTGAATGCCTTCAGTATATATCTGTCAAGCTCCTCTTGCGTGAGGCTGATATTTCTTACGAAATCCGGCAGTCCCTTATATACATCAA
>CAYOKA010000039.1:0-18811 GCA_964404395.1 uncultured Oscillospiraceae bacterium
TATACCGTTGCTGTCAACAATAACATGTGGATACTCACAGTTTCCTGCATATTTTGTCACAGGAATAAAATCACTCCAATGCTTTTGCGCGGTACTGAACTTTTTGTAGCCGATTTGAAGGTATTTGCCGTCATAGGATTGATAAAAGGCATAAATGTTTTGCCCCCGATCATATACAATCGAGCAGGGCTGGCTGCTGCCGGAAACATAATCCACTACCATTGGCGTACCCATTCTTGAATTGCCATGAGTCTGGTAAGCTAACATAAATGAATTATCATATTGCAGAACATAAAAGAAGTGGAGAGCGTCACTCAAGGGGGCAATATATAGCTGTTTATCATAAGCGGAGGGTGTCTTGCTGCTTAGCAGCTGAACGGTTTTTATCGATTGTCCATCCAGCCTGGAATATTTGACATTTCCATTGATATCCTGAAAAAGGATGTGATAGACATCATCTTGATCCATCTCGGCATAAAAATACTGATAAACATTTCTATGGAGCACAACTGCATTGCTCCAGATGCCCCTGTTTGTCAGCGTATTGTAACACATGTTTTGCCCGGAATCGCAAAAAAAGTTCCACAGCTCACCGGTGGTCTGCCTGAAAATAAACTGCCTGTTATGAAAGTTATACATAATACCCTCTCGAATTTTTATAGCTCCTACTATATATATGATAGGAATGTTTTCATTTATAGCTGAATCTTCGAATGATTTTATAAAGTTATAAGAAATATCACAAATATCTAAGTGCAACATATTATGAAAATGAGAGGGAAATCAACTAGTATTGATTTAAATGAAGGGAGATTAAGATATGGGATGTGGTCACGAAAAAGTACTTCCGGGTCTTATAAGTGAAAGAGACCTTTGTAGGATAAGAGAAGCAGTTTGTATACAGGTTGAAAAAATTTATGATTCATGTAAAGAAAAGGACTGCATTGAAGATGCCAGAGTGTTTTTTAAGAATCCTCAGCAGGCAAATTGGCTCATTTGCCATGCAGTTAATGTAAAAGCAAGGCGCGCCGAAGTGGTAAAGGTATTTTCAGATGTTGAGGAGGTGCCGTTCAAGAGAGGCTTCTACACCGTGGATGTTAAATTCTTCATCAAGGTTACACTGGACTTCTTTGTACCGTGTCAAAGCGGCGGGATAAAGATTATTACAGTACCGGGTATCGTACTCTTTGATAAAAAGGTCATTCTGTTTGGCTCAGAAGGCAATGTGAAAATATTCAAATCACATTTTGTAGACAAAGGCCTGGATAATCAGGGCGGTTCCGCTCTGCAGCAGGATAATTTGCCCATTTCCAAGGTCGAGGTGGCAGAACCGATCACGCTGGGTGCAAGAATTGTTGATGTGCTGGAAAGCACTTGCGATGACGGCTGCGCCAGAGCGCTCCCCAAGGCTGTCAGTGACTTAATTGAGGACTTCGATTTTGATGAAACGGATCTTGCCGTAGACAATACAAGGGAGCTTAGCATCAGGAGACAGGTAGTGGCAACGGTAGGGCTTTTCTCGATTATTAAGCTCGCCAGATTTGTACAGCTGCTAATACCTGCATTTGACTTCTGTGTTCCAAACAAGCAGTGCATTGCGGCAACGGAAGAAAATCCATGCGAATTATTTGACACAATTGATTTCCCCATAGATGAATTCTTCCCGCCCCAAAAAGCAGATTTCCCCGGGGCGATCGAAGACGAAAGAGCAATGACAAAGGATGAATAGCAGTGTATTATACATAAAGGGATGGCATGAGCCATCCCTTTATCCCTTGTGTCTGCGAAGCAAATCCGATGGTTACGGTGCCGGTACCGGGATTCGAACTACATGGTTCTACCGGGTACCAAAAGGTTGATGATGCCATACACAAGAGCACCGAGTACTGCCCCGAGCAGTGTTACATCATATCCCGGCACAATAAACTTGACGACATAAATAATGACCGCGGAGACAATAAAGCCTGTCAGCCCTCTGCCGAAAGGCGTCGCATCTACTCCGAGAACCTTTTGTATGAGGTAATCGATGATAGCGATTGCGGCAGCGGCAATAATTAACGACCAAACACCTGATATAGAAAACCCAGGGGTAAGAAATGCCGTTACAGCAAGGACGACGGCTCCAACCAACCATCTTATAATAAACTGTCCGAAACTGAAATGCTGTGTTCTCTCGACATTTTCAGCCAACCATATCACTTCCTTTCAAAGGATATTATGAAGATACTCTTGTCGTCGATACTAGTATATATTCATGCGGATAGGATTATACAAACTAAAGCATCAAATTTATTTACTTTTTAACTAATATTTGATAAACTGAATAGACTATAGATATAAGTAGCAAATATATTTTAAAGATGATGACCTGGGAAAGTAATTCGAATAAAAGCCACAGAGAGATGCCGCCAGCGGCTGGAAGCGGCGTTGGTTATCGGAGGATTGTTGCCACGAGATTTTGTCGGATGAAGTGCCCCATGCGAGTCGGAATCCTGAATTAAGTAGGGTTTCCCGGAAACGTACCGTTAAACGGATAAGATTGGCAGATTAGAAATTGGGCTGCCGAACTAGAGTGGAACCGCGGAATACTTCGCCTCTAAAGCAGAGGACGAAGTTTTTTATTTATGATAGAAATGCGCTGCCATGAACTATTGTATTGTTCAAAGGGAGCACTACGGTTAGTGCTTGGAAACAAAACCGGAATAAATAGCACTGACGCAACTGTGGAATAATAAGGAAACGAGGCAATATTATGTTTAAAGGATTATTGAGCGATGCCAGGTCAATAGCAGCGAAGGATCCGGCTGCAAAAAGTACATTCGAGGTCTTCCTCTTATACTCCGGCTTCCATGCGCTGATTTTCCATCGAATCGCCCATTGGCTTTTTAAAAGGAAACTGTTTTTTCTTGCCCGTTCAACATCGCAGTTTTCCAGATTTATTACGGGTGTTGAGATACATCCGGGAGCAATTATTGGGCCCGGCCTTTTTATTGATCACGGCATGGGTATTGTCATAGGTGAGACGGCAGAAATCGGCGATAATTGCACAATATATCACGGAGTGACTCTCGGAGGTACCGGAAAGGAAAAGGGGAAAAGACACCCTTCCATTGGCGACAATGTACTGATAGGCGCAGGCGCAAATTTGCTCGGGCCTATCAAAGTCGGTGACAATGCCATGATAGGCGCAGGCTCCATTGTACTTAGCGATGTTGAGCCCGATACCACAGTAACAGGGACAAAGGCGCGGGCAGTCAAACAGGCAGGAAGGAAGCTGGCACCCTCTGTAGAGCTGGATCACATACATGTTGCGGATCCTTTTTCCCAGGAGCTGTGTAGGCTTCAGGCGCGCATTGAACGAATGGAGGAAATGCTAAGCAAGACCAATCAGGATGAAGTGTTGGCAGATGCGGACACAATTACAAAAATGAATAAGTGTGGAGGAAAGAAGAATGAAACTGTATAATACATTGACCAGACAAAAGGAAGAATTCAAACCGCTCCGGGAGGGGGTCGCAAGCATTTATTCCTGCGGACCCACCGTATATCAGTATGCACATATCGGCAATATGAGATCCTATGTATTCATGGACATATTAAGACGCACTCTTAAATACAACGGCTATAAGCTCAAGCATGCTATGAATATAACGGATGTAGGCCATTTAGTATCGGATGCGGATGAGGGCGAAGACAAAATGTTGAAGACCGCCAGGCAGGCACACAAGTCCCCCCTGGAAATCGCAGAGTATTACACCGACGTCTTTATGAAGGATATTGCCGAGCTGAATATTGAAAAACCGGAGTATATACCCAAGGCAACCGAGCATATCGATGAAATGCTGGAGTTTGTGGAAGGCTTGGTCGAAAAGGGCTACGGATACGAAACCAGCGACGGTATATACTTTGACATAATGAAGTTTGAGGGCTATGGGAAGCTGTCCAGGTTGGATCTGGAAGGCCAAATTGCAGGCGCCAGGGTAGATGTAAACGAGGAGAAGAGGCATCCTGCTGACTTTGCGCTTTGGAAGAAGGCACCGAAGGAACACATAATGCAGTGGCCGAGTCCCTGGGGGATGGGATATCCAGGCTGGCATATAGAGTGCTCAGCCATGAGCAGAAAATATCTGGGGGATGAATTTGACATTCACACCGGCGGTGTTGATCACATCCCTGTGCACCATGAGAATGAAATAGCGCAAAGCGAAGCGCTCCTCGACAAGCCGGCGGTTCATTACTGGCTTCACGGTGAGTTTCTGCTTATCGACAACGGGAAAATGTCAAAAAGCCTTGGCAATGCTTATACGATAGCTGATATTAAGAAGGAGGGCTATAGCCCCCTTGCATTCAGGTATATGTGCCTGAACGCAAACTATAGAAGCAAGCTCAACTTCACCTGGGAGGGAATAAAGTCTGCCCAGGTGGCTTTAGACAGGCTATTCGAAGGTGTATTGGCACACAAAAATGCCCCTGAGGACATAAGGCTGGAAGCCGATGTTATTGGCGGGTTTGAGAGGGATTTCATAGATGCGATTAATGACGACCTGAACATCTCAAAAGCCTTGGGAGTAGCCTGGAATGCGGTAAAGCACGGGACAAAATCTCATGACATTTATGAGCTGCTCTTGAAAATGGATAGGGTTTTAGGACTGGATTTTGACAAGGTATCTGAAAAGCATGAGGATGAAAGGTTCGAGCTTAGCCCTGAGATTGAGGAGCTTGTAAATAGGAGACAGCAGGCAAGGAAGGATAAAAACTGGAAGCTGGCAGATGAGATCAGAGATAAGCTGAACAGCATGGGAATACAGCTGGAGGATACTCCTGAGGGAGTTAAGGCAATACAAAAGTGAAGGCCTTGCAGGGGTGAAAATCCAGTGAGAGCAAGTGCCTACAGATAGAAGTGGAAGCTGTGCAAAGGTGAAAGGGAAACTGAATATGGCGAAGTGACATAACAGGATGCAACATTTTAGGAGCATTATAATATACTGATTATGTAAATAAATTGTTGCGTTAGGATGTGATTATGTGGAAATGGATGTAATTAAGTGGGATATGAGCATAGCTTACAGGTGCTTTGAAAGAGCTGCCAAGAGCGATGCGATCCCTTACGGCAACTTTTATAAGGGCAAAAAGGGGGTTGCTATAAAAGCTCCTCAAACAGGAGAATGGGAGAATTTCAAATCCGGAGTCAATAAAGGGATTGCGAAAAAGCGCGGATGATACTTGACATGATGCGTTAGGAGGCGGAGTATGGATGAAGGAGTATGAACAGTCACAAGCTGGACTGCTCATACTCCTTGTTAGTTGTTGATATTTCAGCATTACTCCCCCTAAGCAAGCTGCATTTGATACCATTCAATGAAGCGCTCTATACCCTCTTCCAGCTTTACCTTTGGGCTGTATCCCAGCAGAGTCGATGCTTTGCTGATATCGGCGAAGGTTGCTGGAACATCACCGGGCTGCTGAGGTAAAAACCGAAGATGAGCCTTCTTTTGCAGCTTGCCTTCAATAATCCTTACAAGAGTTAAAACATCGACGGCATTTGAGCTTCCAAGATTAAAAAGTTCAAAATTGCACTTATGATAGATGGATGCGACGATCCCATCTACAACATCATCGATATAGCTATAATCCCTGGAGCTGCTTCCGTCACCATAAATATTGACTTCATTTCCTTTCGAGATGGCCTCTGTAAAGAGGTGGATTGCCATATCAGGCCGCTGCCTCGGCCCATATACGGTAAAGAACCTCAGGCAGACCGTTGGAATGTCGTAAAGCTGCTGCCAGGTTCTGCAGAATAGTTCACCGGAGTATTTGGCAGCGGCATAGGGAGAAGCCTGTGAAGAGGGATTGTTGCTCTCACTGAAGGGAATCGTGCCCTTACCGTAGACAGAGGAGGAGGATGCAAAAACAAGCTTCTCTATCCCATGCCTTCTGCAAGCCTCCAGCACAATGACAGTGCCCTTAATATCTGTGTCTACATAATCAAGGGGCGTCAGGATTGAATTCCTCACGCCCGCGAGTGCTGCAAGATGCACAATGGTGCCGATATTGTGCTCCTCCATAAGTCGGTCAACCAAACCGGCATCGAGTATATCGCCTTCCACTGCTTTATATTTCGGGTGCAGTAACGCGCTCTGCACGTTTAATCTTTTTATTAGCGGATCGTAGTTATCCTTAAAATTATCTAGACCAACCACGTTAAAGCCCAGCTGCAGCAGCCTTTCACACAGATGAGAACCAATGAAGCCTGCACTTCCCGTTACTAAAATGCTGTCCTTCATTTTTTCCCGACTCCTTCATAATAAAAACCAAAGCTTCTCACATAGTCCGGGTCATAGAAATTGCGCAGGTCTAAGAATATCGGTTTTCTTACAATCTTCTTTAATAGACTGAAGTCCAGGCAGGCAAACTCTTCCCATTGTGTTGCAAGTACAATGCAATCCCTTTGAGCACAGGCGGAATACACATCGTCGAAGTATTCCAGCTCCATATCAGGATAGGCTTTCTTCATATTCTCCATAGCCTGCGGGTCGTAGACCGACACGGATGCCCTTTTATTAAGAAGCGAAGTCAGGATTGTCAGTGAAGGAGATTCGCGGATATCGTCCGTACCGGGCTTAAACGCAAGCCCTAAAAGTGCTATTCTGCGCCCTTCCAATCCATCAAGTGCGCATTCTATTTTTTGTATCATTCTTTTTTTCTGGCGACTGTTCACCTCAAGTATACTATCCAGAAGCAAGGGTTCATAACCATATTCTCTGCTTAAGCCCGCCATGGCACGCACATCCTTTGGAAAGCAGCTGCCGCCAAAACCGGGACCCGGGTCCAGATATTGCGGCCCAATCCGTCTGTCAAGTCCCATACCTTTGGTAATTGTGCTGATATCGATGCCACAGAGCTCACAAATATTGGCGACTTCATTGACGAAGCTGATTTTCATGGCAAGAAAAGAATTGGAGGCATATTTTATCATCTCAGCCGTATCAAGGTTTGTTTCCACCACAGGGATATCACAAGCAATCTGACTATGATAGATTTCCTTCATAATATTTGCTGCTCGATCGCTTTCGGTGCCGATAATGATTCTGTCCGGGTTAATGAAATCCTCAACACTTGACCCTTCTCTTAAAAACTCCGGATTGGATACCAGATCGAAATCCAGCTCTTTGTTGCGTGTCTCAAGAATTCTAGTCATTTCACTTTTCACCTTCCTGCCGGTGCCCACCGGCACAGTACTTTTATTAACAATGACCTTGTAGGAATCCATATGCTGAGCGATTTCTCCTGCAGCTTCAAATACGTGGCTGACATCACAGGTATTATCCTCCAGTGTTGGGGTATTGACGGTAATGAAGATAATATCCGACTGCTTTATGGCACTTTTACTACTGGTTGTGAAGTGGAGTTTTTTCTTTTTTATGCACTCAGCTATGATGCTGTCAAGAGAGGGTTCGAAAATCGGTAGAACACCTCTTTTCAGGCTTCTGATTTTATTAGTATCCTGATCGCAGCAATATACATTCATGCCCATCGATGCCAGACATGCGCCTGTTACCAGGCCAACGTACCCTGTGCCGATAATTGAGATAGTCGGCTCAGGCTTTAGCGTTTTTTCGGCTCCTTGAGTCCGGAGCTCATGAGATGGCATTTTGGCCGGTGAATTCCCTGCAAATATTTCTGAGGCAACCCTCTCCCATCTAAACCTTTCTTCAGCCAGCTTTCTGCCTGCAATGCCCATATCAATCGACATTTTTGAATTGTCCAGCAAATTGCCTATATGTTTGGCCATGACATCTGAGTTATCGTACTCATCTATTACAATGCCGTTGCCATACCCGCTAACCACCTCTGCATTGCCTCCTCTATTAGTCGTTATAATCGGCAGTCCTGCAGCCATGGCCTCATAGTGGACTCTGGCCAGAGGTTCATTCCATTGAGATGCGCAGACAAACAGGTCTCCCATGCTATAGTAATCAGGAATGTCCACAGGGGGGATGAAGCCGGTAAAGATAACAGGTCCGGCTAATTTTTCCGCATATTCCTGAATGTATTTCGTATAATTATCTACATCGTTCTTCCCATACCACTTGCTTCCTGCAATGACAAGAGCTATATTCCTGTGACTATTCATTACACTCTTCATGGCTCTTAGAAGCACGTGGACACCCTTTTTAGTGCTCAGCCTGCCCACATAAAGCACGACCCTATAATCTCCAAGCCCGTATCTTTCCTTCATGGCCTGCTTAGATTGGGCACCCTCCGCTGTCCAGCAGGGATGATATTTTAATGTATCTACACCGGAATAGACCACACGCATTTTTGCCTCAGCAGTGGGGAAGCGTTGTATAACCGTGTTTGCGATATAGCGACTAACTGTGTTGATAAACTCTGACCTTTCAATACATTTTAGAGCCATCTCATCTGATATTTTTCCCGCATGAAACATTTCGTTATGAAGGCTCAGACTGAATCTTGAATCGGGAAGCTCCTCCGAAAGCGCCGCCAGAAATCGGGGACGGTTGAATACATGGATCAGGTCAAATTCAGGCTGTAATACCGACTTAAGATTGTTTACATACGCGGTATCCACAGCGCCCGCTACTCTAACGTATCTGACATTGTGCCTGGTTTCCTCTGCCGGCAGCTCTGGATGCCGGATGCTGTATACCGTAATATCATGTTGCCTTGATAAATAGGGAAGAATACCGTCTATATATAATTGAATTGCACCACCGGCAACCGGCGGTACAGGGAGCTTTTCAGTACAAATCAGGGCTATTTTCAAGCTACTCACTCCTTTCCAGCAAGGTTGCTAGAGGTTCTTCCTTCGACAGTTCGAATCTTGCAATCCTTTCTATTTTAGAAGCTCTCATCTGTTTGCCATTTTGAAACAGATTTTTCACAAGCCCGAAAAACCAGTGCGGAAATGTCAGGTCGGCATAAAGAACTTCCTTTTCTCTCTCGGAAAGCGGATTGATTTCCCCATACCAACCCAGGATTTCAGTGATTGTATCACATGACCAGAGCCCTGCATTCTCAGAAGCTTTACCGATAATTTTCCTCAGATCCCTCACCGGAAGATCATAGGTCACTCCATCCAAATCAAGCACGTAGGTCCCCTCAACGGTCGAAAGGACATTTCCTCTTCCAAAGTCCTGATGACACAGAACAATAGAAGGGGACTCCTCCTGTGTCAGCTTCAGGTAGTCTGATTCTGAAAGCCTTTTTAAAGCCAAATCGGCAAGAGTTACTATTTGATCGATATATGCCGGGTACACTGAGTAAGCCGAGTATGCCGAAGGTGCCGGGCGTACCGGGCGTACCGGGTATTCCGAGTAAGCCGGGTCTACCTGCTTATCGGGCTGCCTTTCGGCGACGGATGCAGTTTCCCTCCATTCCAGCATCCTTCTTTTCATGGAATTATACTGATCCGGCCACTTCCTTAGCTTTGTGGACACTCTGCACTGGGCATTGGGAATATAGCCCTTTGAGGCGATATGAAAAGCAGCCAGACCCTGTACCGCCTTCCTAAAATCCGCCGAAAGGGCAAAATTTAAGTCACTGCCGTCAATCCATTCATAGAGCACAAACAATTGCTCCTTATATTTCGTAATGGCTTGATTTTCGCTATTTAAAATAATTCCGGGAACCATGCCACCGGAATTATTAATATGGATCTGCGCATTAACTGAGAATAGGGCCTTATCAAGGGGTTGCTTCAGGCGCTTCAGGCAGAAGGTTCTTCCGTTTGCATTCAATTTCCAGACAGTTTTAATGGTGCCGCCTTGAATTAGAGTAAGCTTTTCGGGATTAATGCCGTATTTGCTTAACACCTGAATCGCAGTGGTCTCAAGATTTTTTTCAACAATGTCTTTTTCGTTTTTCAATAATATTCATTCCTCTCGTCGCAAAATACCCTAAGTGGGGAGAAGGGACTTGAAATTATCCAATACCGGCTCGCCTGTCTTTTCAAATGCGGACATTTCCATAATCCTTCTCATATATTTTTCCTCCGGCCACTCCTTATCCCGCCTGCGATAGAATTTATCGACAGCGCCGAAAAAAAGGTGGGGAAACAGAAGATCAAGTCTTACGACTTCCCACTGGGAAGGGGTAAGCGGATTGTGTGACTGATAATAAGACAGAATGTCCCTTACAATTTCCCTCTCCCATTTACCGGATTTTTTCATTACCTTGTTCAGCAGCTTCCGAATATCTCTTGCAGCTATATCTACTGTCAGCGAGTCGGTATCCAGGATATAGAGATCTGCCGCAGGAGTTATGAGCAGGTTGCCCGCAGCAAAGTCCTGATGACAAAGGCTCCCTTTCTCTTTGGCGTCATTGACCCAGTCTGCGTATTCCTTTCCGCGCATGCCTTCCATTGCTTTCAATGCTCGTTGGTAAAAATGCGGAAATTCTCTGGTAATTAGCACATTGATTGGGTTGTGCTCCTTTTTTAGCAAATCGTTTTCGTAATAGTTTTTAGTGTGCTCAAGCTGCTTTATATAGTCATCTACCCATAAGCCCAGGTGGTATTTAGCTTTAGTGCCGCTTGAGGGGAAAAAGCCTGCAGAAGCCCTGTGGAACTTAGCCAGCCCGCCCGCAATCATAGCAAGCTCCGTAGGGGAGCTATAGACTGGATTCCTGCCAATAATCGCCTCTGAGAGGACGTAGCACACCCCATCAGCGCAGACGTACTCTTTCCCATCAATGGTTTTGAGCACCGGGGGGATGTGAATACCGTTCTGGTTAAGATATCTGACCGCATCCAATACAAATAGCAAGGTGTGCTCGGAATTAGAGACTTTTTTGAGAACCTTCATTCCCTTATTTGTCCCAATCCACCAGACCCCCTTTTTATTTTTATAGGACTCATTTCTTATTTCTAAAACAGTAATATCATATTGCTCCAAAACAATGTCCAAGGGTTCATTCGTAGTTGACGGCAAAGTGGTTACCTCCTTTCCGACCTTAAGCAATTACGGCCGAATATGCTGCGTAAATGGCTTTAAAAGGGTCAGGGGGAGTTGAACCCCCTGATATGTCCTCCGGACAATTACATATCAAGCTCTAATTCCATGTTAGGATTGTCCCAGGACACTTTGATTGAGACGGAGCCGCCCTCTACATCGTCATCATACTTTACCTTGTAGGTGAGCTCAGTATCTGCCGGAAGGACAACCGGGTTTCCTTCAACTGCAAGATTACCTGCAAAAAGATCCGGGACAGCCTTTTTAATGAACTCAGCGAACTCAGCTTTTGAACCAAGATAGGTTTCCTGATACTTCATGAAAAACACTCCTTATAAAGAATATATACATTTACATAATATTTTTACTGAGTGGATTATGTTACATATATTTGCTAAAAAGAGAGCCTTAGATTGAAATCTGCATTGAAATCCATGTATATGTCCAGTATAATAATGAAAGCTGCTTTTAACGTTTTAAACTACGTTTCAGTGACATTACAATAGTTAGGCCGGAGGCTTTCGCATGACAAACAACTCACGGATTATTTACACAAAAGCAATGGATCCCTGGTGGAACCTGGCAGTGGAGGAGTACCTGCTTGACACGGTGAAGCCCGGGCAGTGTATACTGTATCTGTGGCAAAATGAGAATACCGTCGTCATAGGGAGAAATCAGAACCCATGGAGAGAATGCAGAACACAGGAGCTTGAACTAGAAGGAGGAAAGCTTGCACGAAGACTTTCAGGCGGAGGTGCCGTGTTCCACGATATTGGCAACATCAATTTTACCTTCATTGTAAGTAAGGAGCTCTATAACCTGGACAAGCAGCTGGATGTGATCCTTAATGCGGTAAAGAGCTTTGGAATTGATGCGCAAAGGAGCGGTAGAAATGACATAATTGCAGATGGGCGCAAGTTTTCCGGGAACGCATTCTGTTTCAGGAAAAACGGTTCATATCATCATGGGACAATTCTGGTTTCGGCTGATTTTAATAAGCTCTCAGCCTATTTGAGGGTTTCTGAGGAAAAAATGAGCTCCAAAGGAGTTCAATCGGTGCAATCCAGAGTGGTTAACCTTTCTGAGCTACATCAGGGCATTACTGTCGAAAAAATGGCTCAGGCGCTGATTGCTTCATTTAGGAATCTATATGGCAGTGCAGCGCCTGTGGAGGATTGCATGGTGGAAGGCAGAGAGGAAAGGGAGGCTCTTGAGGAGCTTTACAGCAAGTATTCATCCTGGGCATGGCGCTACGGGGAGGCGCCGCAGTTTGATGTGGATATTGAGACAAGATTCGATTGGGGCGAAGTAGAGATAGGATTTAGGCTGGAGGATGGCATTGTAAGTGATGCAACGGTATATTCGGATGCTTTGGACGAGGCATATATCACCGGTGTTCCGGAGCTGTTAAAAGGATGCCCCTTTAATTCAAAACAGATGGCTAAGAGGCTTCATGAAGCTGCTGAGAACAGCGAGGGCAGGGACATGAGTGGTGATGGCTGTGTCAGCAATAAAAATAAAGGGCAGTCAGATGCAACCGACGGATCCTTTAAAGCTGACCTGCAAAGGACTATGACACTGGATCTGGCAAAATGGATTGAAAGCAGGAACTTTTAGCTAAGGCATCTGCCCGAGGAGCAGGACTGTGTTGCATATATTTTTGATAGAGTTGTTAGATTAAGGTTACAACGCAAAAAGTCTTTAGATAGAATCAATGGAATTGATGGGAGGGATTTTGAAATAATGGACGGTGAAGCTCAGAAGACGCCTCTATATGAGGAACACGCGGCAGCGGGAGCAAAAATTGTCGACTTTCATGGGTGGCTGCTGCCTTTGCAGTATAGCAGCATTTTGCAGGAGCATGAAACTGTACGCACGAAGGCAGGACTCTTCGATGTTTCACACATGGGTGAGCTTGAGGTAAGCGGAGAAGATGCCTACGAATTTCTCCAGAGCGTATTGGTCAATGACATTGCCGCAAAGCCCGGAAAGGCCGTATATTCACCTATGTGTTATCCGAACGGGGGCACTGTGGATGACTTAATTGTCTATAAGCAAAACGAAGCAAGCTATTTGCTGGTGGTAAATGCAGCAAATACAGAGAAGGATTTTCAGTGGCTGGTAGAGAACAGGAGGGGCCGTGTCAATGTGGTGAACTCCTCCGCAGAGTTTTCCCAGCTTGCGCTACAGGGACCGAACGCAGTTGAAATACTGGGGCAGCTAATGAGAGATGACCCGGGTCAATTGCGTTACTTCTGCTATGAAAACGAGGCTAAGGTAGCAGATATTTCGGTTATGCTTTCACGCACCGGCTATACCGGTGAGGATGGATTTGAGATGTACTGCCGGCCCGAGGATGCACAGAGGCTATGGAGCGTGCTTTTAGATAAGGGTGCCTCATTGGGGCTGGTACCGGTAGGTCTTGGAGCGAGAGATACTCTGCGGCTTGAGGCAGCGTTACCGTTATACGGACAGGAGCTTTCAGAGGACATATCGCCCGTGATGGCGGGTCTGCAGCGGTTTATTAAGACCGAAAAGGGAGAATTCATTGGAAGGGCGCCGCTTTCGGCTCAGCTGCTGGGGAGCCTCAAGTCAAGACTGGCGGGCTTTGAAATGATCGACAGGGCGATTCCCAGAAGCGGATATGAGGTATATTGCAAGGGTAGCAAAGTCGGCCAGGTTACCAGCGGCGGATATTTCCCGACATTAAGGAAGAATATGGGACTGGTTCTTATTGATAAAAGCTGCGTGGATGTGGGAAATATAATAGAGGTGCAGGTAAGAAGCAAGCCCTGCAAAGCACAGATTATTCAATTGCCCTTTTACAGCAGAAAGCGTGGGAAATGAACGCGGCGAAGTGAAAAGGATTTTAGGAAATAAATTTATTAGAAGGATGGAGGCCAACTATGAAAACTTATCAGGGGACTAAATACACGAAGGAACATGAGTGGGCAAGAGTTGAGGATGGGCTGGTACATATCGGGATATCGGATTTTGCGCAAAACGCGCTGGGTGATATCGTATTCGTTGAGCTGCCGGATTCCGGAAAGAAGCTGAAGGCAGGCGATCAGGCAAGCGTTGTAGAATCGGTAAAGGCGGCTTCCGATATCTATTCGCCCGTATCCGGTACGATTATTAAAGTGAATGAAGCATTAAATGACACTCCGGAGCTGCTGAATGCGGAGCCTTATGAAAACTGGATTGCCGTGCTTGAGCCGGAAAACCTATCAGAAATGGACGCTCTTATGGATGAACAGCAGTATGAAGAGTTCTGTGCAAAGGAGGCATAGTATGTCCCAATATATTCCTAATACAAGGGAAGATATGGAGCAAATGCTTTCTCAAATCGGCTTATCAAGTATTGACCAGCTGTTTACGGACATTCCTGAGGGGATGAGGTTAAATAGAGCGCTGGACTTGCCTGAAGGCTTGTCTGAGCCGGAGTTATCGGATTTAATGAAAAGGCTTGCAAAGAAAAACGCCAATACAGGAGATTACGCATGTTTTCTGGGAGCGGGGGCATACGATCACTTTATTCCGGCCATAGTGAAGCAGGTCTTATCAAAACCGGAATTTTACACTTCATATACACCCTATCAGCCTGAAATCAGCCAGGGAATGCTGCAGGCCATTTTCGAGTATCAGACGATGATTTGCCAATTGACCGGTATGGATGTGTCCAATGCGTCCATGTATGACGGAGCGACCGCTGTAACAGAGGCTGCACTGATGGCTGTGCATTCCACGGGCAAAAGCAGAATCCTTGTATCCCGGGGAGTACATCCGGAGTACCGGGAGGTACTGAAAACTTACGGGAGATTTAATCAGCTTGAAATAGAAGAAATACCCTTATACGACGCAAAAACAGACACAGGTAAGCTTGGTACAGTGGCGGAAGACGGCCGAAATGAGGGGATAGGCGGAGCGGACGCCAGCGAAGGGAAGGCCACTGCGAGGAAGTCCGATATTGCGGCGGTAATTGTGCAAAGCCCTAATTTTCTGGGAGCTGTAGAGGATTTGAAATGGTTTGGGGAGTTTGCTGCCAGCAAAGGGGCGATTTCCATAGCATGTGTAGACCCCATATCTCTTGCACTACTGCAGCCTCCCGGAGCATGTGGGATTGACATTGCCGCAGGTGAAGGCCAGGGGCTGGGAAACTCTCTGAACCTTGGTGGCCCCTATCTTGGTTTTCTGGCAGCAAAGAAGCAATTCGTCAGAAAAATGCCCGGCAGGATTGTCGGTCAGACCACTGATAAAAATGGCGTGAGAAGCTTTGTCCTGACACTACAGGCAAGGGAGCAGCACATCCGAAGGGAGAGGGCGGTTTCTAACATTTGCTCTAACCAGGCTTTGAACGCCTTGGCTGCAGCGGCTTATATGTCGGTAATGGGCAAGGAGGGCATAAAAGAAGTAGCCAATCTTTGTCTGCAAAAAGCTCACTATGCTGCTGAAAGGCTATTTGCCACCGGCAAATTTAAGAAGATTACAAAGGCAGAAGCGCCCTTTATAAAGGAATTCGCCGTAAAGGCGCTGGATGAACCTGTTCGGAAAATAAACGAAAGGCTTTTCAAGCATGGTATTATAGGCGGACTGGATTTGGAGCGGTATTATCCGGAGATGAAGAGCTGCTGGCTAATGGCCGTGACTGAGAAGCGCACGAGGCAGGAGATAGATGACATGGTGAGAATTGCTGCGGGAGGTGAAATCTGAGATGGCGGATAAGGGACAGTCAAAGTTTGTGGATGAGGCGCAAGCGAAGCCGGTAAATGCGGAACAAGCAAAGCCGATAGGTAATGGACAGACGAAGCTGGCCAATGGCAGACAGACGAAGCTCATATTTGAAATGAGCAGGAATAGGAGAAAAGCATACAGCCTGCCGAAGTGTGACGTGCCGATGAAGGACGGCCTGATTCCCGAAGCATTTATGAGAAAGGCGGATGCGGAGCTGCCTCAGGTCAGCGAGGTAGACGTGGCGCGCCATTTCACGCGGCTTGCCAAACGCAATCACGGTGTGGATTCCAGCTTTTATCCGCTGGGATCCTGCACGATGAAATACAATCCCAAAATAAATGAAGAAATAGCCGCTCTCGAGGGATTTACAGGAGTACACCCTTATCAGTGCGAGGAATCTGCTCAGGGCAGCTTACAGCTTTTATATGAGATGGACAGGATGCTATCCGAGATAACGGGGATGGAGCGTGTAACACTCCAGCCCGCAGCGGGCGCTCATGGTGAGCTGACCGGCCTGATGATAATCGGTACATACCACCAAAGCCGTGGCGATCATGCGCGGACAAAGATAATCGTCCCGGATTCGGCACACGGAACAAATCCTGCCTCCGCAGCCTTGGCAGGCTTCGAGGTTGTTGAGGTGAAATCCGATGCAAGGGGCGGAGTGGACATTGAAGATTTGAGGCTAGCGGTCGGAGAGGATACGGCAGGATTGATGCTGACAAACCCCAATACATTGGGCTTGTTTGATGAGAATATTGAGGAGATTGCCAGAATTGTCCACGATGCAGGGGGGCTGCTTTATTATGATGGCGCCAATGCAAACGCCATAATGGGTATTTGCCGACCGGGCGATATGGGCTTTGACGTGGTGCATCTGAATCTGCACAAGACCTTCAGCACTCCCCATGGCGGCGGCGGACCCGGCTCCGGCCCTGTTGGGGTAAAGAAGGATCTGGTTCCCTTTTTACCGCTACCGGTGGTGGAATGTGAGAATGGCCGATATTGGCTGGATTATGAACGGCCTGAGTCGATCGGGCGTGTGAAATCCTTTTATGGCAACTTCGGTGTAGTGCTTAAAGCGTATGCCTATATTAGAACTATGGGCTCCGACGGACTTAAGAGTGCTTCGGAGATGGCGGTGCTCAATGCCAATTATTTGATGGAGCGGTTAAGGGATTCATTTGACGTGCCCTTTAAGCGTATCTGCATGCATGAATTCGTACTGTCGAATAAGAAGCAGGAGAAGCATGGCGTGCGCACGCTGGATATTGCCAAAAGACTGTTGGATTTCGGTTATCACCCGCCAACTGTTTATTTTCCCTTGATTGTGCATGAGGCGATGATGATAGAGCCTACTGAAACAGAGAGCAGGGAAACACTGGACAGCTTTGCGGATGCGCTTATCAGCATTGCCCATGAGGCGGAGCATGATCCCGACAAGGTTAAGGGGGCGCCTTATACAACTGTAGTTTCAAGACCGGACGAGGTGAAGGCAGCCAGAAATCCTGTGTTGAAATGGGGTGACTGATAGGATGAATGAGGATGTATACATGGAAATTGGAAAAGGGCTTCAGATCCGGCGAGAGGACTTAAAGATGTATTCGCCGCTGGTACTGGCTTATGTGGGCGATGCGGTTTTTGAGCTGTATATT
This sequence comes from uncultured Oscillospiraceae bacterium, assembly GCA_964404395.1. Lineage (GTDB taxonomy): Bacteria > Bacillota > Clostridia > Acetivibrionales > DTU013 > JAAYBT01. The sequence continues at coordinate 17,360 of CAYOKA010000039.1, forward strand.
AGAACGCTGCTGGTAGGCAAGGGTAATGCGCCGGTTCACAAGCTCCATCAACAGTCCATATCCTTTGTGAAAGCAAAATCCCAATCGGATACCATTCACAGGATGCTTGAGGGCTTGTCGGCAGAGGAGCAGGATGTTGTAAGAAGGGGAAGGAATGCAAAATCCGGTACCATTCCCAAGAATGCAGATGTAACGGACTACAAATATGCGACAGGCTTTGAGACCTTGTTGGGATATCTCTATTTGAAGGAGGACTATCCCCGCCTGCTTGAGCTGTTGAAAATCTCTGTGGAGAGCAGTCAGGATGACAAGGAAGCAGGAAGATAAGTAAAATGAAAGATAAAGAAGAAGGTGTAAAATGACGGATAAAAAAGGACGATCCGGCAAGGGCAACAGAAAAGAGCAGCGGACCGGGAACCTGAAAGAGGGCCGGGATGAAAAGCGGAACGAGTATATGAAAGAGAACCGGAGCGAAAGCCGAAGCGTGAAGCGGAACGCGAATCGAGAAGAAGGCAGGAATGAAAGCCGGAAAGAGCCAGGCAGAAAACGGAACGATAAATTTATGAAGCCGAACATGGAGGGTGCTAATGACGGGCAAGACCTCCTGGAAGGCAGAAACTCGGTGCTCGAGGCGCTGAAGTCAGGCAGAAGTATCAATAGGATATTTGTTGCAAAGGGCGATCGTGAAGGTTCAATAAACCAGATTATTGCGATGGCGAGAGAGCGCCATACTATTATCCAGGAGGTCGATAGGGCGAAGCTGGATTCAATGTCACAAACATTTGCCCATCAGGGAGTGATTGCTATGGTAGCGGCCAAGGATTATGTCGATCCGGACGATATTCTGAAGGCTGCACAAGAGAGCGGTCGACCACCTTTCATTATTATTCTGGATGAAATTACGGATGCATATAATTTGGGGTCTGTTCTAAGAACGGCAAATGCCGCAGGGGTTCATGGAGTAATTATTCCGAAGAGAAGGGCAATTGGGCTTACCTCAGCTGTTTCAAAGGCCTCGGCCGGCGCGGTTGAATATGTTCCTGTGGCAAGGGTTACGAATATTGTTCAGACGATTGAGTATCTGAAAAAGCAAAACATATGGGTAGTCGGGACAGATGCATCAGGAGAGAAAGCCTACTTTGACGGTGACCTTTCAGGCTCCATTGCGCTGGTAATCGGCAGTGAAGGCGAAGGGATGGGCAGACTGATACGGGAGAGCTGTGACTTTGTCGTTAACATTCCAATGATGGGCCAAATAACCTCCTTGAATGCGGCTGTAGCCGGTGCGGTTGTTACCTTTGAAATAGTAAGGCAGAGGAGTAGGAAGCAGCTGTGAGCTATATCTGTAGCCCCCGAGTTGATTTATGGGCTTGGCAGCGTGTACAAAATTGCGTGAAGCATGTACTAGAACTGTGATGCGACAAGTACCAACTTGACATAAAAGAATGTGAA
>CAYOKA010000040.1:0-18802 GCA_964404395.1 uncultured Oscillospiraceae bacterium
CTTTTTCATAGGGTCATCCTGTCCAAACGGCACAAAATAAACATTCTTAGTATTATACAGCAAACCTAGATTTTTTGCATTTGTACCCAATCCATCATTTGTAGCCGGTGCTAGTAGAAGAGGCCTGCCATTGCGAAGATGGGCTTTACATGACATTGTTACCGTTGTGTCTGTAATCCCGTTCACCAGCTTTGCCAATGTATTTCCCGTACATGGAGCCACTACAAGAATGTCCAGCAGAGCCTTTGGCCCAATCGGTTCTGCCTCCACAATAGATTTTATGATTCGCTTACCACTTATTTTTTCTATTTTGGATTTCCACTCATTTGCTTTTCCAAACCTTGTATCAAAGCTGTCAACAGCTTCCGAGATAATCGGTAATACATCCGCACCATCGGCTGCTATTTTCTCTAATTCAATCAATACCTTATCGAAGGTGCAAAAAGAACCGGTGAATGCAAATCCTATTTTCACATCCTTAAGCTTCATAGTTTACACCCCCAATTCCTCAATAATATTATAAACCGTCTGCTTAATATAAGCTGCAGCAGTAACCGGAGCCACCTTACCCGGGAGTGAAAGTGCCCAGATTGTTTTTATCCCAAGAGTCTTTGCTTTTTCAAAGTCAACACCGCCCGGCTTTGACGCCAAATCGATAATTAAACATTCTTTTGCGACTTTCTCTAGTAGTGAAATATCCAGTATTGTGCTTGGTATTGTGTTAACGATTAGATCCATGTCGCTGATGACCCTCTGTAGCTGACTTATGTAAACCGGTTTATGTCCATATGCTTTTATCCATGCAATATCCGAATGTTTGCGCGCCCCCGCATATACATCCGCACCGATACCTGAAAGCATTTTTGATAGAATCTTTCCAACTCTGCCATATCCCAGAACCAGCACCCTGCTCCCGCTTAATGCAATGGGTAATTCCTCCATCGCCAGTTGTATAGTACCCTCGGCAGTAGGGATCGCATTAAGGACAGCCATCTCTTCTCGCTTTAGTATATCGATCGAATAAACATTATAAGCCTTTGCCAGCTGAGATATCTTGTCGCTTATTTTACCAGCTATAAAAAGCTGATTTTTCTTCATAGTACGGAACACTTCATTCATTTGTATTTTTGCATCATGAAAGGGTGCATTCAATATTTCATCGTCATTGGTACATGGCAAGGGTCCAATTACAATTTCAGAATCATCAATGGCTTCCTGCATATCTCTGTTCTCCGATAACACCATCTCAAACCCGGCATTTTTAAAGCCATATATATTGACCTGATTGCCATCTTCATGAATTGCTTCTGCAAGCTTTACATTTCTCAAATCACCACCGATGACTGTATATTTCAGACTCATCTAATTATCCTCCCCGCACCTTGTGATAAATGTAACCGTTTAATGGTTGGAATACATTCTATTTTATGTTGATTAGCCAAAACAAGTGCTTGTATTAGACAGACTCAGTAGTGACATAATATCGCATATGCGTGCTATAGGCTGTGGGTGGCGCACAATAAAAAGCTCCAAAACCGTCGATTGGTTCTGAAGCTTTAGGTTAATTCTCGAATTGTAATAGATATCAAGCAATTGAGATCGAATCACGCTTAACCTTCCCAACTATGGAAATACCTTTCCTGTCAGGATTGAAAATGCTACGAATTATTTGTTCCATTTCTTCCATCGTAATGTTTTCAATCTTCTTAAGAATTTCATCCTGAGTTCTGATGTAACCAAGAAGCAGCTCAGATTTCCCTATGCTGCTCATCCTGCTACTGGTGCCTTCAAGCCCCAGGATATAATTGCCCTTCAACTGTTCCCTGGACTTATCAAACTCCTGCTTTGTGATACCCTTCTTCAACATAATCTGAACCTCGTCACATATCAGATTAGTCACCTCATAAAGATTTTCAGGCTTCATTCCCGCATATATTGTAAATAGGCCTGCATCGTTATAGACTGTAGGATAGGAATAAATAGAGTAAACAAGACCCTTCTTTTCCCTGATCTTTTGAAACAGCCGCGAACTCATTCCTCCACCAAAAATGTTGTTTACGGCAAGCAGCGAATATACTTTATCATCCCCGTTCTTAATTCCTTCAAAACCTATACAGATATGTACCTGCTCAGTCTCCTTTTCACGGATACAGATTTCGGGTCTGAATTCCACACTCATAGGGCTCTTTTCAGGTATTGGATCCGCCTTCCCCACATTAAAATAGCTATCCAGCATTTCTTCCAACTTGCTTTCATCAAAATTACCGGCAATGGAAATAACCATGTTTTCGGATATGTATCTCTCAGACATATAGGCATCTATAGCTTTTCGATTAATTGCGCGCAAGGATTTTTTCGTCCCAAGAATGGGGTATCCTATTGTACTACCCTTCCACACTGTTTCGGATAAAACATCATGTACCAGCTCCTCGGGGGAATCCTCATACATCCCGATTTCCTCAAGAATCACCCGCTTTTCTAAAGCTATGTTTTTTGAGGCAAAAACCGAATTATAAATCATATCGCTCAATACATCCATGGCAATATCGATATGTTCATCCAATGTTTTCACGTAATAGCATGTACACTCTTTCCCTGTAAACGCATTGATCTGCCCACCAATACTATCAATACTCTTCGCGATCTCCTCCGCACTTCTTTTCCTTGTACCTTTAAAAAGCATATGCTCAATAAAGTGCGATATGCCGTTATTTTGATCGTTCTCATTTAGAGACCCTGTCTTGATCCAGATTCCCGTAGATACAGATCTGACATGTGGTATATTCTCACAAACTACCCGAACCCCATTTTTTAGGGTGAATTTCTTAACCATAAAGCCTCCCGGTTTCTATTCAATATTCTATGAAAACCTTAAACATGCTTATACCCGGTACAAAAAAGGACGGTCATAGATAACCGGTCAGCTATCCATTACCGTCCTCCCAAATCAGTATTATTGATTATTTGCCGGCTTTTCTGCCATCGCATCTTTCCTTGAAAGGTTTATGCGACCCTGCTTGTCTACTTCGATTACCTTAACCATCATCTCGTCGCCGACCTTGCAGACATCCTCAACCTTGGCTACTCTCTTATTATCCAACTTTGATATGTGTACGAGCCCTTCCTTACCGGGAGCAAACTCAACAAACACGCCGAAATTCATCAATCTGGTTACTTTTCCAAGGAAAATTTGTCCGGGCTGCACATCCTTTACGATAGCCTCAATAATGGCAATCGCTCTCTTGCCTGCGGCATCATCGACAGTAGCAACAAATACTCTGCCGTCATCCTCAATATCAATCTTAACGCCGGTTTCATCAATTATTTTATTGATTATCTTTCCTCCCGGCCCTATAACATCTCTGATTTTATCAGGATCAATATTCATCCTGTACATTTTGGGTGCATATTGTGAAAGTTCTCCTCTCGGCTCGGCAATAACAGGAGTAATCACTTCGTCTATTATCTGGAAACGGCCCTTCTTTGTAAGCTCGAAAGCCTCTCTGATGATATCATATGACAATCCATCCACCTTGATATCTACCTGAATAGCAGTGATACCCTTCTTTGTGCCGGCAACCTTGAAGTCCATGTCACCAAAGAAATCCTCAATTCCCTGAATATCCATAAAAGTTATGAATTTGTTAGCATCTTCCTCGTCAACGATAAGGCCTGCCGAAATTCCTGCAACAGGAGCTTTTATTGGAACACCTGCGTCCATAAGTGCAAGGGTACTGGCGCATACACTGCCTTGAGATGTTGAGCCATTGGACATCAGTACTTCCGAAACAAGTCTAATGGCGTAGGGGAATTCGTCTTCATTGGGAATAACAGGCTCCAAGGCTTTCTCTGCCAATGCTCCATGGCCGATTTCCCTTCTGCCCGGTCCTCTGGAGGTCTTTGCCTCGCCTACGCTATAGCCGGGGAAATTGTAGTGGTGCATGTATCTTTTTTCTTCCTCCAAGTCAACACCATCAAGCCTTTGAATTTCATTTATTCCACCGAGGGTAACCGTTGTAAGAACCTGGGTCTGTCCTCTCTGGAAAAGCCCCGAGCCGTGGGTTCTAGGTAGTAGTCCCACGCCAGCCGAAAGTGGCCTTATTTGATCTAACCCTCTTCCGTCAACTCTCTTCCCTTCTTCAGCTATATAATTTCTTACGACCTTCTTCTCAATCTTGTATATTGCTTCCGTTATAAGCGAACTCTTATCAGGAAATGCTTCTGCAAGCTTCTGCTGTACATCCTCGGTAAGCTGTGCAATATTTGTATCCCTGACTGTTTTGTCATCGGTAAGCACAGCCTGGCGCATAGGCTCGTAAGCAAGCTCCATTACTGCTTCAAAAACATCCTGGGGAACCTCAGCTGACTTGTACTCAAACTTGGGCTTACCGATTTCTGCTACAATTTTCTTAATGAAGGCAGCGATTTTCTTGATTTCTCCATGCCCCTTAATTATAGCATCAAGCATTACATCATCTGCTACTTCCTTTGCGCCGGCTTCAATCATAGTAATTTTTTCTTCCGTACCGGCCAGCGTAACATACATTTCGCTCTTTTCACGCTGTTCCGCATTCGGGTTTATGATAACCTGTCCATCGACAAGCCCGATTATGACTCCGCCAATCGGTCCATTAAAGGGGATGTCAGATATGCTGATTGCCACAGATGAGCCAATCATTGCTGCTATTTCCGGGGAATTATCCTGATCTACGGAAAGCACTGTATTAATTACAGCTACGTCATTTCTCAGATCCTTGGGAAATAAAGGACGAATCGGTCTGTCAATTACTCGTGATGTCAATATGGCCTTTTCAGAGGGTTTTCCTTCTCTCTTTATAAAGCCTCCGGGAATTTTCCCAACTGAATAGAGCTTCTCCTCATAATCGACACTGAGTGGGAAAAAATCGATACCCTCTCTTGGCGAAGCAGATGCTGTGGCTGTAGATAGGACAACTGTGTCGCCGTATCTTACAAGTGCCGAGCCATTCGCCAGCTGTGCCAGCTTGCCGGTCTCAACCGTAATACTCCTGCCGGCCAGTTCCATAGTAAAATTTTTAGACATAAAATGCCTCCTTCTGTTTTATACCAAAACGGAAATGAGACAGTTTACAGAAAACGGACACCAGAAACCGTATCCTTCTCTGGTTCCTTGCGCAAATCGCTAAGTCCGGCTGAACCAAAGGCCCCGGCAATTGTACACCGCTTAAGTCGTCGCAGGCGCCGATTAATGTACGGGCTCTAGTCTCTGTTCTCTGCTCACTGCAAACATCAATTCCGTTATTAGGTTTGTTACTCAGCTTTCCTACAATGTTTATTACTAATAGTATTCCACCATTGTGTAAAAATAATGAGCGGGATTTCCCCGCTCAGAATTATTTTCTCAAATTGAGCTTTTCAATTATTGCACGGTACCTTTCGATATCCTTCTTCTGCAAATAATTCAGTAATCCTCTTCTTTGTCCAACCATTTTCAGAAGTCCTCTTCTTGAGTGATGATCCTTCTTGTGCGTCTTGAGGTGTTCATTGAGGTGGTTGATCCTCTCTGTGAGAATGGCAATCTGTACTTCAGGTGAACCTGTATCACTTTCGTGCAGCTTATACTTCTCAATAATTTCAGTCTTTAATTCCTTTACCATAATATGGCCTCCTTTTTTCATAACGCCATTAGCCGAGTAATTGGTCGGAGTGTCCAGTAACCGAGCAAATGGTCAAATATTGAAATGCCGCACTAAGTAGTCTAGCATATTATTTCCTAAAAGTAAATGATTAATTTACGTCCCCATTATTCTAGTTCCATGCATCTTTTATTGAAATGCTCAATATGCCAGCTCAGATGCTGATAATAGTCATTCACCAGATAGCTAAGCGGCAATGTATTCTCCCCGCTAATCCATTCATTCTCAAGCGTCTCGCTTCTCATATGCTCAATAACATTTAGCAGCACACGATTAAAATTATACCAAAGTGCTATAAGCTCATCCCATTTCATATCATTATATCTTTGAACCTGAATCCACTGTTCTGCATCGTATACCGGAAAGACAAGCTGATCCTTAAGCTGCAATCTCAAAAACCTTTGGTGGTTGTTGGATGCGGAATCTATGAGATGCCCAACAATCTCCTTCAAGGACCAGCTATCATCTGAAAGCTTTCTGCCAGTGATTTTTTCCGGTGTCTCAGTCAATTTTATATAGAAGGAATCAATGATTACTCTAAAGCTTGCTAAGTCAAACACTATATTCCCTCCTTAGCAAACATCACCTTAAGGTTTCGTGGGATGGCGTTTATCCAGTACGCCATGCCAAGCTGCTGTGTTTTCTGCTTTAGCTCCTCTGAAAGCTCTTCAAAAGGTAGCCCTTCCAGCAATGACCCTGTTTCTTCCTCGCTGAAATCACAAGATTCGACCTTACTACTCATATACTTCTTATTTGCTGGGCAAATGGTCTGACATCTCAAACACCCTACAATGCTATTGTGTGATGCCGTATCTATCCACTGTGGGAAGTCATCTTTACTGTCCATTTCATTAAAGGTGGTCAGGCAGCGCTCATTATCTATCAGGAATCTATCATCCAGGATTGCTGAAGTAGGACAATTGTGAATACAGGCCTTACAGCCTTTGCACATATCCATCTGACGGATTTCACTCCAGCTGTCTTCTTTACAGTGAATATCTGTAAAGTAAGGCGAAATGTTAAAAAAACTGCCAAACCCATCTACATAACAAATGTTGTTCCGGCCATAAGCACCCAGACCGCTCCTTACCGCTAAAAGCTTTCTCGGCAGCCTTGGTGCGGCTATGAGATGATAATCCCTGGAATTCAGGTATTCTCTCAGATATTGCTCAGTCTTGTTTGGAGCAGATATAAAGTCGGTATAGGTTGCCGGTATTGGCAGAGTTATCCTTTTCCCCTTCCAATGAAAATTTACTTTCACCATCCATGAACTTACTGATGCAACGAGAATAATGGAGCGTATTTCAAAATCGGTTTCCGGCAAATCAAGCGAATTCATCTCGCTGACAATATATCTCTGAAAACCATTAAGATCATTTCTTGCTTTTAGATCCTCAATATTCTGCTTAATGTCCTGTAGCCTTTCAATTGGAACTATTGCAGCCTTTTCCCCATGCTTTGAGACTTCCTGCCTCACAAGTCCAAACATAAAATACCCCCTTTTATCTACCTGTTCTTGAGTTTATCCATGGTTATATTTGCACATTTTTATTCAACTAGGTCTTTCGCTGTCTATGGCTCCCTTTTGCTCCTTTTGGCCTTCTTTTGCAATATGGCTCATACTTACTTGTTCTATGATATTCAATGCATTCATCGCATTTCCCATATCGTTCACACCTTTTTTTCCTGCAGCTACACTCCTTCATGCCGTTCTCCAGCATCACATTAACCACCTAAACCGCCTCTTTCCGCAAACTCCTGAAGTATAAATGATTGCCGTCCGGATCACAAAAATACATATACAAAATTTTATCATTAACTTACATTACTGTAAACATGTTGTTGGTTTTTTTTACACCATTATTGAACGAATTTATGTAAACATGAATATAATATACAAAAAGTGTTGTCTGGAGGTATTTTCGATGAACCCTAATATTATAAACCCTGTAATAAATCCGGCACCGTTCGAAAACATACCTGGGCCCAATGTCGCAAGTGTCACTAAAGGTGACAATTTTGACATGTGCAAGCTTCAGTACTACAATCCCCAGCCTATCGTCGGGGCAAGGCTTGCTCATGCCTATGTTCCCTTCCAGTGCCTTAATTGCTTGTATCCCCCTGATATCGGGCTAAAACAGGGCACAATATTTCCCGAACTCGACAGGCCTTATGGTGCGGATCCTGCATTTACCTATGATGGTTAATGACAATGATTGATATTAATTAGGGAGGTGTTTGTATGAAGAACGTAAAAGATAAGATGTTGAAAGAAGTAATGGCACTAGACTTTATGGCCTTAGAGCTAAACCTCTATTTAAATACACATCCTTGCGACCAGAGGGCTCTTATGATTTTTATGAGCACAGTCCAACAGGCCAAAATGGCAAGAGACAATTATGAGCGCATGTATGGCCCGATAACGGCCGCCGCGAGCATGTCATTTCCCTGGCCCTGGATTGAAGACCCCTGGCCATGGGAGCGTTAACAGCCGAGCAAGTGAAGTTTAATGCAGAATAGGTTTAATGCAAATATAACTTAACAAAGCTTAACGCTATCTTAAGTTAAAGATTTCTGAAAAGGAGGTTGTGTAAATGTGGGTTTATGAAAAAAAGTTACAGTACCCAGTTAAAATAAAAAATTGCAATCCCAAAATGGCTAAATACGTTATTACGCAGTACGGCGGGCCCGACGGTGAGCTTGCGGCTTCGCTCAGATACCTGAGCCAAAGGTTTAGCATGCCTACCGAGGTAGCAAAGTCTACCCTGAACGACATAGGTACAGAAGAGATGGCACATATGGAAATAGTAGGTGCAATCGTTCATCAGCTAACAAAGGGTGTACCGGCAAAGGTCCTCGAGAAAGAAGGCCTTGGAGCGTACTTTGCTGATCATGACCGTGCTGTATATCCGGCGAATGCAGCCGGCGTACCCTTTACTGCCGCATATATTGCATCAAAGGGTGATCCCATCGCCGATCTGGTAGAAGATTTGGCAGCAGAACAAAAAGCGCGTGCTACTTACGAAAACCTTATTAACATGGCAGACGACCCGGATGTCATTGACCCTCTCCGATTCCTAAGGGAACGCGAAGTAGTACATTTCCAGCGTTTTGGCGAAGCACTGCGGATTGTTCAGGAGAAGCTGAATGAAAAGCCCTTTTATGTTAAGAAGCCCGATTGCATGGATGAAAATAAGGCAGCCGTAAGTCAGGCCTTTGATTTAAGCCCTGCTGCCGGAGTCAAGGCAAAGAACTAGTCCAGCTCTGCGCAGGGTGTTAGTATTTATAGTGCAGGGCAATTTCTTATGCAGGTAGGGCTAAGGCTCCACCTGCTATTTATTATACAGGTAACCAGTGATTTTTATTATTTCAGCTTCCGAAGCCCACTAAAATAAATTAATTGGTAATATGTCGTCATATTATCTTCCAATACTTCCACCGCTGACATCTACTGTGGTGCCCGTCATATAGCTGGAGGCTTCTGAGGCTAAAAATGTTACCACCCTCGCAACCTCTTCGCCATCGGCTATCCTCCCTAAAGGAATTGCCTTTTTATACCGTTCCATGTTTCTATCAAGAGTATCAGATGTCATCTCAGTATGGATCATCCCGGGTGCTACAGCATTGACTTTGATTCCATGGCAGGCAACTTCCCTGGCCAGGGAAAGTGTAAAGGTAACTACTCCTCCTTTACTGGCAGAGTAGTGAGACTTTCCGGTTTTCGACCCGTTGTACGCAGCCTGGGAGGCTATATTCACAATATTTCCGGCTTCACCCCGGATTATTAGCGAATTTACCATTTCCCTGCAGGTAAGGAAGGTACCCGTCAGGTTAGTCCGTATTACACTATCCCACTCTTCCAGTGTCATATCCTTTACCATAGAAACAGGACAGATCCCTGCGTTGTTTACCAGGATATCCGGACCGGGAAATTGTTCTAAGACCTCCCTGAAAATATGCTTTACATCCTCTTCGCAATCAATATTACCCTGAACAGTAATAGCACTTACTCCATAACGTTCTTTTATTTCTGAGGCAAGTATGTTTGCCTTCTCCATATTGTTTTTATAATTGATGGCAATATTTGCACCTTCTTGAGCCAAGCTCATGCATATAGCTTTTCCAAGGCCACGGGATCCACCTGTTACCAAAGCTGTCCTGCCCTTTAATCTAAAATCCACAAGAAAAACCTCCCGTCAATTATTTACCTGGCTATTCTCCAGTTTTTATTAATTATACCACGAGTGTAGCAGAAATAATGATATAACCGCTAATGAGCGCAAATTAGTTGGCTTATAAGGTTACATCGCAAAAGCTTCCTAAATATGGCTCTTTACTTTTCTGGCTACTCGGGTTTATAATTATAGCGCGAACACATGTTCGGTTTAATTGTAACCCTCGTGCCCTGCATCACCTATAGGAGCAACAGTGCAGTCCACGAATCGAGGAAGCAGCTATGAACAGAGTTATATTGCACAGCGATTTAAACAACTTTTACGCCAGCGTAGAATGCCTCTACGACCCGGAAATACGCGACCGTCCGGTGGCTGTATGCGGCTCCCAGTCTACCCGGCACGGTATTGTGCTTGCCAAAAATAATATTGCCAAAAAGTTTGGCGTTACGGCGGGAGACGCTATATGGGAAGCAAAATCCAAATGCCCCGGGCTTGTGGTGGTCAGACCCAACTACATGCGCTACCTGCGTTTTTCCATGCTGGCAAGGAAGATTTATGAAAACTATACAAATCTCATAGAAGCCTTCGGAATAGACGAGAACTGGCTTGATGTAACCGAAAGCACAAAGCTTTTCGGCTCGGGCGAAAGCATTGCAAACAGGCTTCGCGAAAGAATCAGAAAGGAACTTGGCGTCACTGCATCTGTCGGAGTCAGCTTCAATAAGGTTTTTGCCAAGCTGGGCTCCGATATGAAAAAGCCTGATGCTACTACGGTTATCAGCGAGGAAAACTATCAGGAAAAGGTATGGAAGCTACCTGTAGGCGATATGATCTATGTAGGGCCTTCTACACGCAAAAAGCTCACCAATATCGGCATATGCACTATAGGCGAGCTGGCTTGCGCTCCTCCAAAATTCCTGGAAGGGCACTTTGGACAATGGGGACGAACGCTCTGGATATTTGCTAACGGCTATGACGAATCCCCCGTGACAAAGCTTGATTTCCAGCCCGGCATAAAGGGAGTCGGCAATTCGCTAACCACTCCCCATGATCTGCGCACAAACGAGGATGTAAAAATACTCACCTACGTCCTGGCGGACAGCGTGGCCGAAAGGCTTAGGCGCCATCAGCTCAAGGGCAAAACGGTTCAGATATACATCCGCTCCTGCGACCTTTCCTATATAGAACGCCAGGGACAGCTCTCGCAATACACGTGTACATCATCGGATATCGCAGAAAAAGCACTGGAAATATTCGAACGGTCATGGGATTGGTCCAAAACCATCCGAACGCTCGGAATTAGAGTATCAGGGGTCACAATGAGAGACGATTGCGGGCAGATATCACTATTTGACGATGAAAGGCACCTGCGCCGGGAACAGCTGGAAAGCAGCATAGACTGCATACGAACGCGTTTTGGACACTACTCGGTGCAGCGGGGCCTGCTTATAAATAAAAAGGAGCTCAACGCAAACCCTATTGAAGAAAATGTAATCCACCCCGTATCCTTTTTTAAATAATGCGAACGCTGTAAATGCTACTCTAAATTCTACTGTGTGCCGGCGCAAAAGTGGTGCCTTTATGCGTTTTTATTAAGCCAATTTTTAGGTGCACCCTCAGTCAAAGTTCTCACAACATCCTGTGTTGATTTTTCCCTCAATTCAGTGCTTGATCCCTCTGAATAAAATGCTGCATGAGGAGTGATCAGTATATTGGGAAGCGATAATAATTCATTCCCGGCTTCAGGAGGTTCATTTTCAAGCACGTCCAAAGCAGCTCCCGCTAAAAGTCCTTTTTTCAGCGCTACCAGCAAATCATCTTCCTTTATTAGCGGGCCTCTGGAAGTGTTAACAATGTATGCTGTACGCTTCATTTTTCCTATTGAATCCAAATTGACAACATGTCTTGTTTCCGGATTTAGCGGTACATGAAGGGAAAGGAAGTCAGATGTTCTAAATAAAGTATCCAATTCGCCTATTCTCTTTACACCGGCTTTTCTAAAAATTTCTTCCGGTATATATGGGTCATATGCAACAACTTCCATGTCAAAAGCCTTTGCTCTTTGCGCTACACATTGTGCAATATTCCCGAATCCAAACAATCCAAATACTTTTCCTGCCAGTCTGGGGATTGGTTTGGCACTGTTAAAATTCCAGACTCCGGACTTCACGCCACGATCCATAATCTCCACTTTTCTTATGCCGCAAAGAAATAAAGCCATGGCATGATCAGCTACCTCGGATATACAGTAATCCGGTACATTCGCTACCATTATTCCCTTTTTAGTTGCAGCATTAACGTCTATATTGTTAACCCCTATTCCGGTTTTAATGATTAGCTTACATTTTTCCAATGCATTAATGAATTCTTCGCCCACTTCGGCATACACCGTTATGATTGCATCGCAGTCCTTGCCTTCACGAATAAGTGTCTCCACATCTGTGCTAGTCGCTACAACAAGCTCTGCGTCAATCTCCGACAGTATTTCCCTTTCGATGTCCTGGTCAGGAAATATGCAATCTGTCATAAGCACTTTATATTTAGCCATATATTTTTACACTCCTCCCAGCCTTTTTTTGTAATCGCTTGGTCTTACTCCAAAATATCTCTTAAATGCCAGCGAAAAATATCTTTCACTTTTGTATCCAACCATATCAGCAATTTCATACATCTTGTACCGGTTTTTTAGTATCATTCGTCTTGCGGTTTTCAGCCGTACAGAAATCAAGTAATCATTAAAATTATTGCCGGTGATCTGTTTAAACATAGTACATAGGTAGCCATAACTTATATGCAGCCTGTCAGCTACACCATACAGCGAAAAGTCCTTCTTTGAATACTCCTGCTCCACCATTTCACAGGCTCTTTTTATCAGCTCTTGATTAGGCTCTTCTGAAAGGCTCTTCAGCGCTTCCTCAACCCTTTTTAGATGCTCCAGGTAGGAAACCTTCAAAATATCCCTCAGGCTATCTTCTTCATGGCCTAAGACATTGAAACTAAATTGTATTTTCTCTTTATGTATCTTATTGATTTCAAAACATTGGAGTATTTCATGGATTGAATTAATACACCAATTTAAAACTTGATTGACATCATCTCCCTCAAGCAGGTAAAACACACTGTCCACAAGACTTGGAATCGCTTCATAATCGCCTTTCTCCATATTCTCTATGACTTTCCTGCCTAAAGCAATAAGCTTATAGGTTTTAAAGCTGTCGGTATTACCACTCAATTTGCATCGGCAAACCCTGCTGTCGGGGCGGTCGCTATATGTCCTATTTTCATACACACATGATAAATTATTATGCTGTAACATATACTTTGAACCTTCCATTGAATATTATGAATCATGGCAAGATTACATAGCTTTTTGCTTAATCTTCGATATGTTTTGTCAGCAGCTGTGCGTAACGCCATGCTTGTTCCACACAGTCATATTCAAAGGCGTCGTGAACATATCGGTTGCCTTCAAGCTCTATTGAAACATACCCCTTGTAGTCCATTTCCTTAATGACCTTCATGACCCTGGCCACATCAATGCAATCATCAACAAGATCCTCTGTTATACCAAAGGTCTTTGCGTGAAAATGCTTTATATAGGGCGCATAGTCCTTCATGATTTCGGGCTCTATATAGCAATTGAACCTGAATTGATTTGACACATACATATCCTCAATAGGCGTGAGCTTGAATTTTTTTACATCCTCAAAAACCTCTTCCACCGGCACTCTGTTCCTATACGCTTCACTACCGTAATCAATTACTTCTTTTCTTGCCCCCCGGCGTAAATAGTAATCATTAATAATCTTTGGTATAGAATGCATGAACATGCTAAAGTCTGCTATAATTGCAGCATAAGGGTTTTTCTCCATAATCTTCATAAATTCATCAATCTGGGGATTCCCAAGAAAATTAGGTGCATGTACCTCCATCCCTATAATAACGTTATACTTTTCTGCATATGGAAGACATCTTTCCAGCAGGCTGGGGGTCATCAGGTCCTCACCAAGGGCGAACTGCTCTCTGATAATAAAGCATCCCAGCTTATTTGCTAACTTGACCGCCATGATAAATCGCTCCAGCTGTTCATCCTCCGTGATCGCGCGATGCTTATAAAGCCTTGTTTCTACAAAGTCATTCATACAGGTTGGTGTTGTGCCATAGCGCTTCATCATGCCATGCCATCTGTCTATGAATTCATCATTTATATTAGGGAATTCACGAATTGACTGATCCGGTATGATTTCAATACCCTTTGCGCCTATATCCGCCGACGCTGCTATAGTATCCTCAAGATCGAATTTCTTAAAATAAATTGCTTCCTGAAAAGTATATAATGATATACCCAGTTTAATATCATTCATATTTTTTCCCTCCTTTTTATTCCCTCTTGCCATCAGGCAAATGTCATATTCCTTTTTGCGTATGCTTGAAACGCCCCAAAATACGAATTTCGCGGCGTCAAATACATTTCGACAACCTTTTTGCCCGGAGTAAGTCCACCCTGCTTAGCAATTTCTATTCTGAGATCATCTCCAAAAAACCAATTCACATTTGAAATCTCGTTCATCTCAGAAAAGGAATACTTCTTACCATACAAAACAAATGTCATTACGTCCGTCGTGAAAGTTTCCCCTTCAATTACTACTTTTACATCCTCGAGCATAGACAGCGGGATGCCACGGTAGTAATTAATACGAGCATTGATAACAAAGCCGATTGCTTTACCTTCCTCGTATAAATTTCTAAAACCATTATCATTAATTATAAACCGATCAAACATATTACTCCCCTGTATGATTATAGAAGATACCAAATCATACATTCCTTTCATATATTTACACTCACTTCATGGTGTTGATCAAACTCAGAAAGTTGAAGGAGCGTAGCGACAAAGACTTTCTAAATTTGCCTGAATTTCTACCGGTATAAGTTTGTCCCATATCATACAATCATAGCCGGATCCCCTCTAAATTTCCAAAATATACATCCTCTCCTATTTTATCCATGATTACACGCATATGGCTCCATATGTAAACGCAGTATGTATTAGCTTGTAATTCGCAAGCTTTTACATGACTTATTACATTTTAATTATATCACCACAATTGAGCATTAGCAATACTTTTTTGTAACAAGTTTTGCTTTATCATATGATAATGTTGTAAGAAAAATGCAAAGAAACAAAAGGTAATTGCCAACAAACCAATATCATAGTATAATGTAAAAAGTTCTTTGTCGGTGTTAGTTAGCCACTTAAAGACTAAACTGAACCAGATTGGAGTGAAGGCCATTGGCAACGATAGTGGATGTTGCTAAGAATGCCGATGTTTCTGTAGCAACCGTTTCACGAGTATTACATAACAGTAATCGTGTTTCGGAGGAAAAACGGCAGCGAGTACTTAATGCAATTAAGGAGTTAAATTACGAAGCTCCTCCTAAAACCTCAAGAAAAAAGGGGAAAAAGGTCATCCTCGTTTTATGCGGTAATATTATCGATGAACTGCTCGATGGTATTGAGTACGAAGCAAACGAACTGGGCTATGAAGTTTTTTTCGGATATACTATGGGTCAAGAAATCGTTTATTCAAGCTTCCTTAGAAAGCTTGTAAACGAAAAGAACATAAGTGGACTTATTACAATCGCAATTAGCTCTAATTCTACCGAAGAATTGATAAAAATTAATAAACAGATACCCATGGTACAATGCTGTGATGAAATTAATCTTTCAAATGCATGTGTTGTCTCCAGTGACGATACCGCGGCGGCATACGATGCTGTAACCCACCTTATAAATCTGGGTAAAAAACGAATCGGTTTTTTTGGGCTTGATCGAATGCAACATCCATTTAAATATTCCCGCGACCGTGAAAACGGTTACCGTCAAGCGCTAAAAGACGCCGGGTTACCGATAGACGAAAGTCTTATTAAGCATGGTGATTATACAACTGAAAGTATTGAAGAGGTTTCGCAGCAATTCATAGATATGGAAGACAGACCGGACGCGCTTTTCTGTGTGCGGGACGTTCTGGCCAATATATTCCTCAATTCATTGCACCAATCAGAGATACGAGTTCCCGAAGATATTGCTTTGGTGGGTTTCGGAGGATTTGAAAGCTCCGAGAGATGCTGGCCATCGTTAACCACAATCGTACAATCATATTATGAAATCGGCACGGAAGCAATGAATCTTCTCCATGCGCGAATAGCAGGGAAGGTCACAGTGGGAAGGAAAACCTTTGTGGAGCACAAGCTTGCGGTACGCGATTCCACCGTGAAGGCTCCCCGATAAAAGTTTGACAGGCTCGATCGTTTTCTCTATTTGAGACAAACAGGCGACGGACATCTATGTCTCCGTCGCCTGTTCTTAATATAAAAGCAAACCCATCTATAATTAGAATACCCTTTTAGCACGCCACTTAGCTGGGCGATCACCGGGAAACCATAAACCGCTGGCATCGACACCAAGGTTAACCATTAGTTTGGCCAACTCTATAGCACAGGAATATCCCTCCAGCACCGGTACATCATATCCTATCTTTTTTAATCCCTCTTGTACAAAGGGTTGGAGCCAAAATGTTCCTGAACATCCAAACGTTATTACTTCTGCCCCATCCTCCTCGATTGCAGCAACTGCTGCTTGAACAGCGTCTTCTACCCCTTGCGAATACTCCCCTCGTAGTGCTTTCTCTTTTTCATCCGGCAAAGAGCGTAGCTGCTTTTCTCCAGGCCTTCCCAATGGGTAATTGATATTCCTGATGGAGGCGCAGCGATGAGTCATATGATGCTGCACTACCAGGTTATAGTAATACATACTATGGCTTTCAGCCAAATCTATCACGCTGAATTTATTCCCCAGCATGCAGGCAATCTGCATTTGTGACCAGGCACAGGATGTAACAGGAATTCCGTATCTTTTGCCTATTTCTTTGCATTCTAATACTCCCGGCTCTCCCCCTCCTAATAGGATGATCGCATCGTGCTGTTTACTTTCGCAAGCCTCCTTGACAACTGCCAGCCTAGCTGCTGCCACAAGGCAAAACTCCTCGCGATTTTCCACAGGCCAGTCACCATAAGGCGCCAGGGGGCCCGGATGAATCTCCCATTCCACATCCTCAAGCAACGGGCCTAGATTTAGATTTTGATAATTCATTAATCTTTCTTCCCTGGTTCCTTCTACAACCCATGTTAGATGATCACTATCTTTAGGAATCCTAAATGGCTGTACCATTAAAAAATTGTATTTCTTTTCTTTTGACATTAGTTATTTCCTTTCCACCGTAATCAGATTATTGCAGGCATTAGTTGTTGTTAAGGTATTATTGAATAACCTTGCGTACAATTTCCTCAAATTGCCCCACAGATAACAACCCACCAACTTCATAGGCCTTTTCTTTAATCTTGCTCAGAATCTCTTTTTTCGTTTCCTTGTCATCAACTTGTATATTCAACCTATCAAGATACATGTCTACTGTCGTGACTCCACTGTTTTTCCCTATAACTATCTCCCAATCGGGATGTCCGGTCAGACTGTACAAATAGGGAGAAAGCTCAAGTGGCGCAATTTCCCTGGCGTTCTTATACCAATCCGTTATGATTCCGGATTCAATCCTATTTATATCATCTCCAATAATACCCCTGTTCTGACGCACATTAAGTCCGCTTATTTCTCGAAGATATTTTGAGAGCTCGTACATCTTTTCATATTTAAAGCCCAAATCTATGTCATACATAGTCAGCAACGCTAAAGCAACATCCTCATAAGGAGCATTACCCGCACGTTCACCAATAGCTGAAATCGTAGTATGCGCCACATCGGCTCCCGCAGCAAGTGCCATTAGTGTATTGGCTCCTGCAAGTCCATAGTCGTCATGGAAGTGAACCTCGACAGGCTTATTTATTCTCTCCTTTATTTTCTTAATCAAATAAGTGCAGGAATGAGGGTTCAGGCCTCCAAAAGTATCCACGGCAACTAATGCATCCATGTGACCTTCTGTAGCAACTCTTTCAACAAGATCCAAAAACCATCCTATTTCAGCTCTGGAACCGTCTATTGGGAAGAAAACCGTATAAAGGCCGTTTTCCTTAGCATACAGTGTCGCTTCAATAGACAAATTAACAGCCTTCTCCAACTCCCATTTATATGCATGCTTAATTATGTGCTCACTGGCAGGTATCTCGACAACGACATTCTTAACACCGCAATCTGCAGCTCTCTTAACATCCTCCTTCATACAGCGGCAAAATGCAAATATATCAGGGCCAAGATTCCGTTTTACAATCTCTCTTATAGCAGCCTCATCCTGAGGAGAAACCGCCGGCATGCCGGCCTCAATCCTATGAACGCCAATTTCCGCCAACCTCTCAGCAAGTTCAATTTTCTGATCCTTTGAAAAAACTAAGCCCGATTGTTGCTCGCCATCACGGAGTGAAACATCGTGAAATTGTATATTCTTTGCGAAATTGTACTGTTCCTTTACCGAATCTGCAAAATTCCAGGGGCTTGTGTACCAATTATTAGATTTCCATGGTGTTTTCATAGTTTTAATCCTCTCTTCTTCGTTTTTTATTATAGTTACCCCGACATTGATATGATCTAGTACTAATATTATACCAACAAGTAAAACGAACAATAATGTGGCTAATTTACGAAATATGCAAATATTTTCATCAAAGTTGGAATATACATATGTTACATCCATTATTACATGGTATATTCATGGCTTTTATCTGCTAACGTTACACGCATATTCTAATATTACTGCATAATCGTTCACGATTATTACATAGAAATAGAGAAGATTTTTGCATATTTCGTAAATTAGCCACGTTAATATTAACTGTATATAATGTTATAATAATAATTGACTAAATAAATTTCATAGGAGGAAATACTTATGCAGTATGGACAATATGCAGTAGATTATGAACAACGCCCGTATAATCCGGAAC
>CAYOKA010000041.1:0-18776 GCA_964404395.1 uncultured Oscillospiraceae bacterium
ACGCGACTATGATATATATCTCCGAGTATCGCTACTTTTAGTCCTTCAAGGGTTCCCTTTTTATCGCGGATGGTAAACATATCCAAAAGCGCCTGAGTAGGATGCTCATTCATTCCGTCTCCGGCGTTTATTACAGAAGCCTTAACGTGTTGAGCCATAAGATGAGGAGCGCCCGATTGGGGATGGCGCATGATAATAATATCGGTCCCCATTCTGTTGATTGTTTTTCCTGTGTCAATCAGTGATTCGCCCTTTAGCACGCTGCTAACTGAGGCTGAAATGTTGGCAGAGCTTGCTCCCATGTATTTTGACGCCAGCTCAAATGAAAGCCTTGTTCTTGTACTGTTTTCATAAAAAAGCGTGACAATGGACTTTCCCTGAAGATGAGGAGTCTTCTTATTATTGGATACAATGACATATTTCATCGTTGCAGCAGTATCCAGTATATACTTTATTTCCTCTGGGGATAGATCCTTAAGTCCAAGCAAATCCTTTGATTTAAGGTTCATTGTTTTACCACCTTCATCGATATTTTAATAGCCTTTAAAAAAGAGTAAGGAAAGCCTCCCTACTCAATATCACTTAATGTAACCACATTTACCTTATCGATATCGTAAAGCTTCACATTGACCATCTCCGTTCTGGAGGTTGGAACGTTTTTACCTACAAAATCCGCACGGATGGGCAATTCCCTGTGCCCTCTGTCGACTAAAATTGCCAGCTGAATCATTTTGGGCCTTCCAATATCCATAATGGCATCAATTGCACTACGGGCAGTGCGGCCTGTGTAGAGGACATCATCCACTAAAACTATAATTTTATTATTTACGGGGAAATTTATTTCTGTCCCCTTGATGACAGGATGCTCAGCCAACATGCTCAGATCATCTCTGTAGAAGGTGATGTCCAGTATCCCAACAGGAACCTCTTCGCCCTCAACCTCTTTTATTTTTGCAGCAATAAGCTTAGCGAGGGGAACTCCTCTTCTCTGAATGCCAATGATATGAAGATCTTCGATGCCCTTGTTCTTTTCAATTATTTCATGGGCAATTCTTGTTATTGCTCTCATGATGCCGCTTTCATCCATTATTTCAGCTTTATCAATCATGTACCACACCTCCTATATCTTTACTATTAATCTCCAGCCGGATATGCTTCGCATATGGCTGTAAAGTGAATCTCGGGGGCATCGAGCCCCGCTCGCTTCAAGCCGGATATGCTTCGCATATGGCTGTACAAAAAATGCCTCCCACCGATGGCAGGAAGCATATATTCGTTAATACTGCAGGCAAATGCCCGTAATATAAGCTTTTCTATAATACCCTTCCAGCCTCTCGGGACTAATTAAAAGGTTAATTTTTTAGTTCAACTAATAATATCACATCGGCCATGGCTTGTCTATATTTTGCCGTAAATTTTATTGTTTCATACAGCCTCTTTGTCAACTATTCCTGTCTGTACTTTTCTATTAATTCTTCCAGTTCTTTTGGCAGTGCTGCTTCAAACTCTACATATTGCTCAGTGCCGGGATGGACAAAGCCAAGCAGCTTTGCGTGTAGCGCCTGTCCCTTAAAGTTGAATCTCTGCTTTCGTTTACCATACAATGGATCCCCTACAAGAGGATGACCGATAAATGAAAGGTGAACTCTGATCTGATGGGTTCTACCGGTTTCAAGCTGCAATTCCAGTAATGTGGCTGATTTAAAACGTTCCAACACTTTGAAATATGTCACAGCCCCACGTCCGTTTTTTATATTTACAGCCATCTTTTTCCTTTCAACCGGATTTCTTCCGATGGGTGCATCAACCTTTCCGCTATTCTCCTGAATGTTCCCCTCGGCAAGAGCGATATATATGCGTTGAATATCGTGCTCTTTAAGCTTTTCAGACAGCCTCTTATGGGATTTATTGTTTTTTGCTGCAACTAGTACGCCGGAGGTATCCTTATCAATACGATGCACAATGCCCGGACGGATAATGCCATTAATATCTGATAGAGAATCCTTGCAGTGATTAAGCAGCGCATTTACCAACGTACCCGAATGATTGCCGGCAGCCGGATGTACGACCATTCCCCTGGGCTTATTTATGACAACGATATCATTATCCTCGTAGAGAATATCAAGATCAATATTTTCAGCCTTTACCTCAAGAGGCTTTGGATTTGGTATGTTCATTTGCACCTGATCCTTTGCCCTTATCTTGTATCCGGACTTTACCCTTTTACCATTCACAATGGCTCTGCCTTCTGAGATGAGCTTGTCAATATATGAACGCGAAAAATCACCAGTCTTTTCGGACAAAAACACATCAAGTCGTTTACCCACATCTTCTTGCTCTATCTCAAACAGCTTATCTATTTCATTGAGCATCTTTATTACTATCCTCTTTAATTTTTTCCGCTGCCGCTATGCTTGGGTCTACGCCTGTTTCTTCACCTAACTGTGAATCTTCCTCTATCTCTGACTGCGCCGCTATACCTGTCTTTCCCTTCTTCTCCGGCTCCTTGTAAAAGAAAGTCACATATATGCCAATCAGTATAGTGCCGCAGGTCAAGGCAATATCAGCAACGTTGAATACGGGAAATGGATAGGAGCCTATGTAAAATAGTAAAAAATCGGTTACCTCACCGGCTACTACCCTGTCGATATAATTTCCCATAGTCCCACCGAGTATTATAGCCAACGTAAAACTAAGAAATCTATTCTTGTTTTTAAACATAATGAAAATTATAAGTATAGCTACTATCGGTGTAATCACCAGGAAGAAAGGTCTACCATCTTTTAATATACTAAAGGCGGCTCCTGAATTCATATAAAGCGTTAAATAAAAGAACTTATCAATAACAGGTATCATTTCACCTATTCCTATATTTTGCAAAACGAAGTGCTTTGTAACCTGGTCAATGATAGTAATAAATACTGATAGTAGAATCCAAATCATGAATGATCCTTTCTGTTACAAATTCTCTACAAATTATACCGATGATGCCGCCTAATGTAAAGGTCTAAGGTATCTCGGGCTTATACCAATACCTCATATTACAGTAATGATTCCAGGTATCAGGGGTCTGCGGTCCCTTTATATTCTTACTGTAAACCATGGCATCTCTGAGGAAATACAGTCCTATATAGGGCGAATCATTTTGTATCAGTTGCTTCATGCCCTTGTAAAGCTGCTTTTTTCTGCCAGCATTATTCTCCTTAAATATTTCAGCGACACTCATGTCCAGTTGTAAATTGGAATAGCCTGAAACATTATATGCAATCTCCGGTTCCACGGATAAAGGGAGCGGTAGATAAGAATTAGAATACAAAAAGGACAAATCAGGCACCTGCGGTATTCTACATCCGATAAAAGCAATATCATATTTTGAGCTGTTTAGTCTGTTCAGAAGGTCATCCCATTGGATTTCCTTCAATTCGGCAGGTATTCCTGCCCTCTGAAGCTGTTCACATATTTCTTGTGCTACACGCACCCTTGTACTATTGTTTGAATTAACAATCAGCTCCACCTTAAGATATCTTCTCAAACCGCCTATTCTCTTATAATATCCTTGATTACTTTCCTTCCAACCTCCTAGCTCCAGTACGTCTGTCGGAGCTGTCAGCGCTGCAACAGTTTGTGAATCCGGCACCGATCCCGGCGTATCTTTTGTTACAGTGGCTTGTGTGCCTGGCGCATCAATTGCTTCTTCATTAATGGACGGTAAAAAAGGTTGAATGTTTTCAACATCAGAGATCCAACTACCGGGAAGAATTGGAAGATCAGCGGCCTCAGCCTCCCCAAGCAATATCTTGTTAATCAAAGCTCCTTTATCAATTGCCATTTCAACAGCTTTACGAGCATAGTAATCGGAAAAAACGGGGTTTTGCAAATTAAGTGCAAGAAATTCAAAGTTCCTTGAGGTGAACTTTTTTATGTTCAGATCAGTTCTGCTTTTGTATTTAGCAAAATGCTCTGAATTAATTACAGCTACATCAACTTGACCTGTACGAAAGGCCCCCATGGCGTCGTCCTGATTTTTGAATATATTCACGTTTATTTTATCTATATACATGATGCCTTCACCCGTACCGGCCTCATCAGTGTTGCTGTTAGCTTTATCCAGTCTGTTATCACCCTCTGTTTTCAGATACCACCAGTTGGGGTTGGACTGCATCCTCACAGTTTCATTTTCAGTGTAGGAAATATACATATAAGGTCCGGTTCCTACAGGGGAGAATTGATCTGAAGCTGACAAAACATCAATATTCTCAAACTGATGCTTCGGTATTATCGGAAAAGTCATCATTTCCGGTGTGAAGGAATTAGGCTTGCCAAGCGCAATTCTAATGTTGGACGAGTCAACAGCTGCGCAAGTGATAACATTAAGAAGCAAGGGTTTGTATATACAATCAATTCCTTGATTTAATATTGTTTGAATTGTAAACTCCACATCGTATGCGGTGAAAGGTTCTCCATCATGCCATTTGATACCATCTCTAATGTGAAAACTCCAAATTAGCCCGTCTGAGGAAGGAGACCACCTGTCGGAAATATGTGCTATGGCTTGTTGGTCGTTATCAAGTCGCGTTAGTCCTTCATATATAAGACCCAAAAATTCGGCTGCATATTTGTTTTTGGTCAAAATTGGATTAAGGCTATCAGGTTCAGTCGCAAACAAATTTAAGGTGCCTCCTGAAACAGGACCCTTGTCCAAAATGTCGTAATCTGCTCTATAGCCATATTTGCTGCTGCTATCATCGTAATTGCCATAATTATACGGTCCAAAACCGGTTTGGCACGATGCAAGCAGCATGGAAATAGAAAGCACCAAAGTTAATAAAATCGTTCTTCTCATCAACGTCTCCTTAGCCAGTCTCCTCTTTTGTATTTGCGTACGTATCTCTCAATGCCTTTAATTATCCAGTTCAATATTATCATACGCTGTTTTCTTTCTCAATACATATAAGTGGGCTTATACAGTGACAATCAGCATTTCTTATTGCATCCGGCGCCACCGGTAAAAATCCAGGGACATACCAGTAGTATTATGATAACAATAATGATTATCCACCAAATCCCGCCAAATCCAAATCCGAAGCCTCTTTCCTCTTCATTCATAGATTTCACCTCTTCGCATAATGATTTCATAATATATAATATGGAATTAGCGGAATTACGTTACCAATAACCTAGAGCAATTATTAATGAACAACAAAAACTGCCGAAAGTATTAGAACTATCAGCAGTCTCTGCATTCAAGCAATCCTATGAAAATTAATCGGATTTAATTCAGTTAGCACCTCGGCTCAATAATTAGTTTTATTGCGGTTCTTTCCTCCCCATCAATCACAATATCGGTAAAGGCAGGAATACAAATCAACTCTATTCCTGAAGGTGCCACAAATCCTCGAGCTATTGCGATTGCCTTGACTGCTTGGTTTATAGCACCCGCGCCGATCGCTTGCATTTCCGCCTTTCCCCTTTCTCTAATGACTCCTGCCAAAGCACCTGCTACAGAATTTGGGTTTGACTTTGCTGAAATTTTTAAAACATCCATGATTTTTTACCCCCTAATGCAAACAATAGTTATAAATATAATAAATTCTACATAATAATTCAAATTCCTTTTTTTTATGTAATTTTTTGAAAATAATATTTTTTTGTATAATTATGTAATGATTCAGTATGGTTTTTATGACTATTGTGCATTGTTTTTTTCTATAAATCGAATGTATTGGTAATTCTAAGTATGTTTATCGTTTTTCCGGACATTTCATCGATATCAAGGCATACTCCATTGAATTGAACGGTGCCCTTAGCGAGCTCGAATCGCATTGGCATGGACATAAGAAACTTTTCAAGTATAATGTCTTTATTAACACCGATAATGCCTTCGTAGGGCCCGGTCATGCCCACATCTGTGATAAAAGCTGTTCCGCATGGCAAAATGCGCTCGTCTGCCGTTTGCACATGTGTATGAGTACCTATAACCCCGCTGACTCTTCCATCACCATGCCATGCTATTGCACATTTCTCAGAGGTAGCCTCCGCATGAACATCAACAATTACAACCTTCACCTTGCTTTTAAGGTATTCCAGCTCCCTGTCCAATGCTCTAAACGGGCAATCTGCAGGTTCCATGTATACTCTGCCGATAAGATTTATGATTCCAAGCTTTCCATCAATTATGGTTGAACCCCTGCCCGGCACATTACCGGGATAATTGGCAGGCCTGATAATGTTTGGATCGGAATCTATGAAATTTGTGACTTCCCTTTTGGACCAGGTGTGATTTCCCATCGTTATAGCATCTATTCCCATGTTGTAAAGCTCCTGAGCTACAACATGGGTAATACCCCTGCCACCAGCCGCATTCTCGCCATTCGCGATACAATAATCAAAGGATAATTCCTTTTTCAAGCTGGAAATGAATCGTTTTACTGCTTTTCTTCCAGGACTACCAACTATATCTCCAATAAATAATACCTTCAATTTCATATTCCCCCGTCAATTATCGTTAGCATTACTTCTTCAATATAACACAAAAAGCGTGTATATACACGCTTTTGTGAAACACCAATTAAGGAGTCTATTTATTTTGCATATTCAATTGCCCTTGTCTCACGTATTACATTTACTTTAATTTGGCCGGGATACTCAAGTTCACTTTCAATTTGCTTGACTATTTCCCTGGCCTTTAACACCATTTCATCATCAGACACATCTTCAGGTTTGACAATAATTCTTATTTCCCTGCCTGCTTGTATCGCATAGCACTTTTCTACTCCCGGGAAAGAATTTGCTATCTCTTCAAGCTTATCAATCCTCTTGATGTATGATTCAAGTGTCTCTCTTCTGGCACCTGGTCTCGCAGCTGATATAGAATCGGCGGCCTGCACTAGTATTGCAACTATTGAGGTTGGCTCTATGTCGCCGTGATGTGAATGTATTGCATTGATTACATCATTTCCCTCTCTGTATTTCTTTGCAAGATCAGCACCTATCGTAACATGTGATCCTTCAACTTCATGGTCAACAGCTTTACCTATGTCATGTAAAAGTCCTGCTCTCTTGGCAAGCATAACATCTGCACCGAGTTCGGCAGCCATAATGCCGGCAAGGGTTGAAACTTCGATAGAATGATTTAGTACATTCTGACCATAACTTGTTCTAAATCTTAGCTTACCGAGCAATCGTATTATTTCAGGATGTAGTCCGATTACTCCCGTTTCGAATGCGGCACGGTCACCTTCCTGACGTATTGTGTTTTCAACTTCCTTCTTGGCTTTTTCTACCATTTCTTCAATCCTGGCAGGATGAATTCTTCCGTCAAGAATAAGCTTTTCCAGCGTTATCCTCGCGATTTCTCTCCTTATGGGATCAAATCCCGAAAGGATTACAGCTTCAGGAGTATCATCAATAATGAGGTCAATTCCTGTAAGAGTCTCGAGAGTTCTAATATTCCTGCCTTCACGGCCTATTATACGGCCCTTCATTTCATCGTTAGGCAATGGCACTACAGAAACTGTAGTTTCCGACACGTGGTCAGCTGCACATCTTTGTATCGCAGTCGCTACGATATCTCTTGCATTTTTATCCGATTCTTCTTTCGCTTTTGCTTCCAATTCCTTAACAAGTATCGCTAATTCATGTTTTACCTCATCCTCAACATTCCTGATGAGATACTGCTTTGCTTCTTCGATAGACAATCCTGAAATTCTTTCCAATTCAACGAGCTGCTGCTTTAGAAGTTCGTTGACTTTATCCTGAATTGCCTGTGCTTCTTTATTTTTTCTGTTTAGTGCTTCATCCTTCTGCTCCAGAGCTTCAACCTTTTTATCTAGGGATTCTTCTTTCTGGATCAAACGTCTCTCTTGTCTTTGAATTTCGTTTCTTCGTTCTTTGATTTCCCTGTCCAGTTCCATTCTGCTTCTGTGAATCTCTTCCTTCGCTTCAAGAAGAGTTTCTCTTTTCTTATTCTCGGCCCCCTTCAGAGCTTCATAAATAATTCTTTTTGATTCTTGCTCTGCGCTACCGATTTCAGCTTCTGCATCAATTTTCCTGCGGTTATATCCAATTCGGAACGATATAAACGAAGCAATCGCTGCTCCAATTACAAGGCCAATTACAATTCCGACAGCCCATTCAAAAATAACACACACCTCCTTGTATTCAGTTTTCAATGGTCAAGCCGGTCGCATGGGCGAGCAGTTGACTTTAGTCAACGACCAGCCCCAGTCAAAAACCGGCTAATCATACATTCGGATGGCTCTCGCCATCCGTTATTATACGAAATATAAACTAATTGTAAACTTATTTATTTTTTATGTCAAGAAAAACACAATTCCCCTAAACAGAAAATACAATCACCGGTGCATTACGGCAGTAATTGTGTTCTTCATCAGCATTGTTATAGTCATTGGACCTACTCCACCGGGGACAGGAGTGATTGCTGATGCTATTTCGGAAGCGGTAGAGAATTCCACGTCCCCTACAAGCTTTCCATTCTCAAGTCTGTTCATTCCTACATCAATAACCACTGCTCCGGGCTTAATGAAGCTTCCTTTAATATATTCAGCTCTGCCAATAGCGGCGACAAGTATATCAGCTCTACGGCATTCCCCCTGCAAATCAATGGTTCTGGAATGACATACCGTAACGGTTCCGTTTGCTGCCATCAAGAGCATAGCCATTGGCTTACCCACAATGTTGCTTCTTCCTATTACAACACATCTCTTCCCTTCCACAGGCATACCGCTCTCCTTTATGAGCTCCATTATCCCTGCAGGTGTGCAGGGCAGAAACATAGGATTACCGTTCATAATACGGCCTGTATTTATTGGATGAAATGCATCTACATCTTTATCAGGATGGATTGCAGGAATAATTTTAGCCTCGTTTATATGTGAAGGCAAAGGTAGCTGAACCAAAATACCGCTTACCTTTGGGTCTTTGTTAAGATCATTGATTAGTGATAATAGTTCTTCCTCACATGTTTTCTCATCAAGCGTATATGGATACGAAATAATACCAAGCTCCTCACAAGCCTTTTGCTTCCTTTTGACATATATTTGCGATGCAGGGTCATTTCCTACCAAAACCACTGCAAGTCCCGGAAATGTACCTTTCCTGTTTAATTCTTCAACCTGGCTCTTAAGCCGTTGCCTGATTTTTTTCGATAATTCGGTGCCACTAAGAATTTTTGCTCCCATCTATAACCTTCCTTCCATATCTCCATTTTTTATATTCTACCATTTTTTTTATGTAATTTTACCGTTTCTGCAAATTTATTAGGCAAAGCTATGAAATTAGCTGTGTAAATCCTTTTTTATCTTGCATTCCGGAAAAAATATCATTATTCTTTATTTCATTACGTAGCTCCCCATTAAGCTCAATAGCCTTTTGCAGATTTTCAATCGAAATGTCATAGCGTCCCAGCATAGCATATATAGACGCCAGACTATAATATATTTCGCCATCGGAGGGCTTAATCCTCAGCGCCGACTTATATGCTTCTATTGCGTCATCATATTGACGCATTTCAGTAAGGGCTGCACCAAGATAATAATGTATTTCCAACACCTCTGGATTGATATCCAGTGCATTACTGTATGCTTGTGCAGCTTCTGCATATCTGCCGCCTTCATAAAGACACATTCCTAAATTGAAGTACAGACTGGAACTGCCATTACTCCTTTTTATCCCCTCTTCATAGATTTTCAATGCTTCTTCGTGTTTACCCGATTCTATCAGCGCCCTTCCCCGTTCTTCAAGGGCCTTTATACTATCGGGGTTAGGATTATGCGACAAAAGCCCGACTTCTTTAACCCTAGAAATCATTTTTCTATAATCAAATATAACAAATATGATAGGTGGCAGCAATCCCAACAGTAAAAAAACCAATTCTATGTACTGTTCCACTTCAACATTATTGATAAAACTAAGAAGAGCCAAAACAAAGGCAAAAATCTGCGCGCATATGGGAATCAGCATTAAAAAGCTTTTTCCCCTGAATAGCCGATAGAAAGAATATACGAGTAAAAAGAGCATCAGCACAATTATAAAACCATTGATAATCGTTATAATGATCCCTCCTGGCCAATATACTATTCTTTATCCATCATTTGCATCTCCTGCAGCTGCTGCTTTGAAATAAGCACCTGTCTTGGTTTGCTGCCTTCGAATCCACCCACTATACCTCTAGCTTCCATCTGGTCAACGATTCTCGCAGCCCTGGCATAGCCTACTCTGAACTTACGTTGAATGAATGAAACAGAAGCCTGACCAGCCTCCACCACCATTTCAATTGCATTTGACAGCAATTCGTCATGATCATCTTCAGCATTGACTATTGAAGAGCCGTCATTGTTTATTTCCTCTATTATGTCGTCATCGTATGTTGCATCTCCTTGTATCTTCACAAATTCGACTACTTTTTCGACCTCAGCATCAGTAATATTTGCACCTTGCACTCTAACCGCCTTATTTCTTCCGGTCGGATGCAGAAGCATATCTCCTTTTCCAAGAAGCTTTTCAGCACCTGCCATGTCGAGTATAGTTCTCGAATCAACCTGTGAGGAAACAGCAAAGGATATCCTTGATGGGATATTTGCCTTTATTACGCCTGTAATAACATCCACGGAGGGCCTCTGTGTTGCTATTACCAGATGCATTCCAGCCGCTCTTGCCATCTGTGCCAGCCTACATATGGCATCCTCAACATCATTTGGAGCCACCATCATCAAATCTGAAAGTTCGTCAATAATAATAAGAATCTGCGGCAATATTGGAGACTCGCCTGTCTTCAACATCAAATCATTGTATCCTTTTATGTCTCTCACGGCCTTGTCCGCAAAGAGTTTATAACGATTGACCATCTCCTGAACAGCCCAATTCAACGCTCCCGAAGCTTTTTTAGGCTCTGTTACAACAGGTATTAGTAAATGTGGTATGCTATTATAAACACCAAGCTCCACTACCTTCGGATCGATCATCAGCAGCTTAACCTCTTCCGGCGATGCTTTATATAATATACTGACAATCAGGCTGTTTATGCATACACTCTTTCCGGATCCTGTCGCACCGGCTATTAGTAAATGTGGCATTCTTGCTATATCCACGATAACGGTCTCTCCGGATATATCCTTTCCTAATGCAAAAGCAAGCTTGGATGGATGTTGTATAAACTCCTTTGATTCCAAAACATCTCTAAGACGAACCATGTTTGTTTCTCTATTGGGCACTTCAATTCCAATAGCAGCTTTACCTGGAATAGGCGCTTCAATTCGAATGCCGGGGGCGGCAAGATTTAAGGCAATATCATCGGATAGGTTTACGATCTTGCTTACCTTTACGCCGGCACTTGGCTGAAGCTCATATCGTGTGACTGTCGGTCCCCTGGTGACATTAATAACCTTTGCAGACACACCAAAGCTATTCAATGTCTCCTCCAGCTTCTTTGCGCCTTCAAGCACCTGATTTCTATAGCTCTTTGCATTCACACCTATATCAACATCCTCAATGAGCAGCTCATAAGGAGGAAATTTATATTTTTCAGGCATCCTGTTCCTTTGAACAGGTCCCTTAATAATAATTTCCTGTAAACCGGGCTCACTCTTCTTCTCCTTGGGCTTAGCAGTGGATCTGTATTTTTTCTCTTCTTCTTTCTTTAAATCGCTAATAACCAGATCTATCGGCGTTTCTTCTTCGATCTCTTTTTCTTTTTTCTTTAGCTCTCTGGTGGTTTTTTCTATCCTAAAATCAATTACTTTTGGTTTTTTATCAAAACGCAGTATCATCTCTTCTCCATCATCAACTATAGATGGCTGCATGTAATCATCCTCATCCGCCTTATTCACCTTTTTCTTATCCTTTTCATCCGATACCCTTCGAACCACAAGGTTTCGCAAATTCTTAATAAAATCCGAAATGGACGAGTTTGTCAATAACATGATTACGACTAAGGCCAAAGCAGTCAAAATTATAAATGTGCCAAGAACACGAAATGTAATAAGAAACGGCAAGCTAATAAGCCCTCCCAGAATTCCTCCTCCAATTAAAGCATTCCCATCAACATAAAACCTTTTCAAAGCCATTATCGGCTTTAATCCTTTATAGTATTCCAGTCTGTAGTTGCCTGCCTGAATCATAGCTGAAACCAACAAGAATAATAAGAAAATATAGAGAGCTTTGTTTTTTAAATTAATCTTCTCATGTCCGAATATTAGAGCAGCCGCATAAAGTATGATAACCGGCGGTATTAGAAATGCAGGCACACCAAATAGGCCAAGTAAAACCTCGCGTATGAATGTGCCGAATACCCCAATTGAATCCTTCACATAAAAGCTTAAAAGTATGAGAATTCCTAAAGCTAACACAAAAATACCCTTAATTTCATTTATGTGAGTGTTTTGTGTCCTCTTTTTTTTTGCTGTTGCTTTTTTCTTTTGTACTGTCTTCCCTTTCAACTTTTCACCCCCGGATTTATGCAAACTTCCATTTCACATTATACCATAATTTTTCACCCAAAGCTTTCCTTTTCCCTGAGCTTACAAAGGAGTCTTTGAATGATGGATGGTGCGATAACTATTGTCCCCTTTTGTCATATAATAATAAAATTATGTAGCTTTAAAGAAGGAAATAGATAACTTATGTCTAATTATACTAATGAACAGTCCTAATAGAATGATGCTTATATTTTAACAAAAGACATATCAGAGAAAGCAGGTGCTATATGAAAAAGTTATTTACTTCAATTAAAGTTTTTTTGATCAAGCTTTTATCAAGAGTAGGAGCATACATTAAGCGCATTGGAGATTTTAGGAAAATAAAAACGAAGCTTATCGTAGCATTTTTGGTCCCGATTATTCTTATTGTTGTTCAAGGCTCGATTACTTATTTCAACTCCACAGGTACCGCGCGCGAAAACGCCATTCAGTCCTCAAGTATAGCCTTAGATAACAGCGGTAAGTATCTCGAGGTTGTATTTGAAACAGTTGAAAACCTTTCTGGTCAACTCTTTAGCAATTCAGATATTCAAACCCTTTTAGGTAACAATTTCCGAGTGGACGATATTATGGGAAAAATAGATATTAAGAAAAAGGCTGAAAACTACGTAATAAATGTATCGGTTTTTAGCCCCGCAGTCGAGAACATCACAATCATTCCTGCTGATGAAAATGTATACCCCATTACAAGTAAAATAAGCACAAGCGCATCATTAGGTCAATTACAGGATACCGAATCCTACAAGCTTCTAGAGTCTACTAACGTTAATGGCGCTTGGTTTGGCAGTCACAAAGAGCTGGATGAGCTTAATAAGACAAATAACAATTATTATAGTCTTACATATATGCGGCTAATACCGGATCTTTCAACAATGAAAATAATTGGAATGATACTTATCGATGTCAAGCCTAGTGTTATTTCAGAATTGTCGGAAGGAATAATGCTATCTGAACAACAGCAAATCCATCTCATATCACCTGACGGAAGGATTATTACAAATGGTGTCGATAGCACCGAAACAAGTGCTATAACAGAACAGGAATTCTATAAAAACATTGTTTCTTCAGAGAATAAATCCGGTTACGAGAGTATAGTTTATGATGGGACAAAATTTCTTATGACCTACGCCAAGATTGCCGACTCCGGAAATATTTTAATAGGCTTTATCCCGGAGAACGAATTGAATGCCGCATCCAGAAACGTTGTTATTAATACGATTGTGTTCATTCTGATTGCAGTGTTGATTGCTTTTGCAGTAGGAATTACTATCTCAAACAGTATGAGCAGAACTATAGACCGTATTATTGATGCATCTGGTAAGGCAGCCTTAGGAGATTTGTCCGTTTCGTTTAAATCAAGGAGAAAGGATGAACTGGGGATCCTAACAAAAAGCGTTAATTCAATGATTGGAAACATGCGAGCACTTATTGAACAGACAATGGGTGTGTCAGAAAAAGTTTCAAAGTCAGCGATTGTTGTCTCCTCAACATCTGATCAAGTCTCTGCCGTATCACATGATATTTCAAAAGCGATACAGGAAATAGCGCAGGGAGCTTCAGCACAAGCCTCGGATGCTGAGCAGTGTGTCGAAAAGATTAGTTTGCTTGCTGAGAACATAAATTATGTAGCTGATAATGCAAAATCGATCGAGAAACTAACCCATGATACTATGTCTGAAACTCAGAACGGGCTGTCGGCTGTAACCGACCTTGATGTAAAGGCCGGCAGAACTACAGCTATATCTAAAGAAATAATGGAGAATATTAAAGAGCTGGAATTACACTCAAAATCAATCGGAAATATTACTAAAGTAATCAGCAGTATTGCAGACCAGACCAACCTACTGTCACTTAATGCAGCCATAGAGGCTGCCACAGCTGGCGATGCAGGCAAGGGCTTTGCTGTCGTTGCAGATGAAGTGCGTAAGCTTGCGGATCAATCCATGGAATCAGCACGCGAAATTTCCAATATTATTAAGAATACTCAAGAGCAAACCGAAAAAGCTGTTGAAAAGACCGCCGATACAGAAGCGATATTATTGTCGCAGAATGAAGCAGTGCAAAGTACTATACAAATATTCAAACGCATTATGAGCTCTATGGAAAACCTCTCTGTGCAGGTGGATCAGATTATATTAAGAATTTCAGAGATGGAAAAAAACAAAGAACAGGCAATTAATTCTATTCAAAACATTTCAGCTGTATCTGAGGAAACGGCTGCTTCATCTGAGGAGGTAACCGCTTCGACTCAGGAACAGGCTTCGGCTATTGAAGAATTATCACGTTTCGCAGAGGAGCTAAGGGAATCTTCAAGTGAGCTGCAAAGCTCTATAGAAAGATTTACTCTCTGATTAGGGGCAGTGCTCTGGCACAACTATTTCAGCTCTTCTCTGCTGACCTGATTTCCGGGTTGAAAGGCGGGATTCAAAAAAGAGCTGGGGCAAGTGCTTAACAATTGAGTAATTATATATTGATTATCCTGCATAAGCGACACTATTACTTTTTCTCCGCGATATTCAGCTACTGAATATCGTGGTTTTGTTTTGTTGAAAGATTCTTGAAACACAACTTCTGCAGGTACAATGGTATACAGAATCATTGCAGCTGACCACCCCCGCAAGTCGTGTTTGAGGTCATACCTGAAGCTGTAAGTGAGTTTGCATTAATTTGTTCTTGTTTTTGTCTCCTTTCTGCAATTAATTCATATAGCTTATTTATTGAATTTGATAATCCTCCTACTGAATTAATCAGCTTGTTTTTCACAGCATCTTCACCAAATAGAACTGTACCAACATCATTTGCCAGTTCCCCCGTCTTAAGCATCAGCCTTCTGAACTCCTCCTTTGATATGGATGAGTTATTTGTGACAAAACTAACGACTCTCTCCTGCATTTTGTCAAAATACTCATATGTCTGCGGGACACCTATTACCATACCATTGAGCCTAATTGGATGTATTGTCATAGTCGCAGAAGGTGCAATATATGAGTATTTGGTTGAAACTGCCATTGGGACGCCTATACTGTGCCCTCCACCAAGCACAAGTGAAACCGTAGGCTTATCCATGCTAGAGATCATTTCTGCTATGGCAAGACCTGCCTCCACATCACCTCCGACTGTATTGAGCACAAGAAGAAGTCCGTCTATTTCCGAACTTTCTTCTATTGCAATTAGCTGGGGAATCACGTGCTCATATTTTGTTGTCTTGTTTTGAGCCGGGAGAATGATGTGCCCTTCGATTTGTCCAATGATTGTAAGGCAGTGAATATTGCCTCTTGGATTTGTAATGGTCATTTTCCCCAGCTCTTTTATTTGTTCGTCTTGTTGTTTTTCTTTATTTGCTTCAGCTTGATCAGTTTCAGCAGTATCTGCTGCAGCGAATGTAACCTTGCTTTCTTTTTCCGCCATAAGCACCTCTTTTGTATTCGTTGGCTGTACCTCTATATTATTGTTTATTTATCAAAAATAATGCAAATAACACATTTGAATTCTCCCTATCTCAATCCCATCCGGATATAACTGTATATAATGAAAAACACCAGCCTTCGAAGCTGGTGTTTTTCATGCTGTAGTGAGTAAGTCTGTAAGCCGGGTTCTGTATTCGATAATCATCTATCTAGGCCAGACATTTCTGAATGGCTCAAGCCACCTTCCGGGACTGGCGGGCCGCCCATATGTCCCTTTGCGGTGTTGCTCCGGATGGGGTTTACATAGACCGACATGTCGCCATGCCGCTGGTGAGCTCTTACCTCACCTTTCCACCCTTACGTACTAGAGAACAGAGAACAGATGTCAGAGAACAGACGTCAGACTTTTCAGTATTTGACTTCAATTCCAGAAATTTTTTTCTCTGACTTCTATTCCTATTAATTATTATCTTTAAATTCTGCTCTTTAATTCTGCTCTCTGTTCTCTGTTCTCTGTTCTCCGGCACGCGGTATATCTCTGTTGCACTTTCCTTAAAGTCGCCTTCACCGGGAGTTACCCGGCACCCTTGCCCTGTGGAGCCCGGACTTTCCTCAGATACGCCCTTTCGGTACTATACCTGCGATTATCTGGCTTACTCACTAAATCTTAATGCATTTTATCGGACTTATATATTAATTCATTTATGAATAATAGTCAATAGGCTATAATTACCATATGCGTCCTCCACAACCGGTGAAACGCGCCGCCAAAATGCCCTTAACAGATGACTGAAAAAGGATCCTTCTCATCGCTGAACACTTGGACATCAACATCTCTAAACCTATCGGCCAATTGGTTTCTAATAAACGGTAAGACCACACTCTCCGTACTGAAATGTCCGGCATCAACTACACACAATCCAGCCTCGAGAGCATCAAGAGCAGTATGGTATTTCAGATCACCTGTCACTAAAACATCAGCGCCGCTTTCTATTACAGTGCCCAAATCATCGTCAAAACTACCGGCAAAGACTGCTACCTTTCGAACACCCGAGTCAGCATGTCCTACAACCTTCAAAAAGGGGGCATTAAGGCTTTTCTTAACGCAAAGAAGGAAATCATCCAGCTTCGTTTTTTGTTCAAGCACACCGCATTTCCCGGGTCCCTTGCCCATAATGACAGCATCATGAATTCCCAAAGCAAAAGTAAGCTGTGCATTTACACCTGAAATCGCATAATCAAGATTAGTATGAGCCGAATATACACTAATACCGTTCTGAATTAGAGAATAAAGGAGTCTCCCCTTTATATCATCCTCATTCAATCTCTTAAGCTCTTTAAAAATAACCGGGTGGTGTGTGACAATCAAATCAACTTCTTTAGCAATTGCTTCACTGACTGATGCACTTGTAACATCCAGACATACTAGAATTCTATTCACAGTACCCTGCCTGTTACCTATCAGTAAACCGGTATTGTCCCAATATTGTGTAAGCTCCTGTGGTGCCAGCTGTTCAAAAAAGGAAATTACCTGGGAACACTTAGTCATAAATCTTCACTCCTTTTCAAATACTCGACAAGCTTGTCTCTGATAAAAATACAATCCTTGGTAGCCAAACCTACGCCATTTTTAACATCACATTCTTTTTCGGTGACAGATAAGGCTCTGCCTTCAATGATTACTTCAAGTTCCTTTAACTTTTTCAAAAGATATTTGTCAAGGTAAAGCTCGTTTCCTTCAAAAATCTTTTCACCGATATAATATGCGAATTCATCTTTCATACATGGCTGGTTTAACCATCGTGCTTTTATAATACAATACAGCTTTCCTGCATCAAAGGCAATTATCTCATCCATAATGTCAAATCCGCTTTCATAAAGCCATTTGCGTAAAGCTTCTACCGCATTGTTTGGCTGGAGCAACAATGTTTCGGCAGCTTGAGCCTTTACAAGGGAGGCCGATAAAATGTCACGGATTAAGACTCCACCCATTCCTGCTATTGTGACAGTATCGCACTCATGCAGAAGAATAGGCTCTAAACCGTCTCCCAACCTGGTCTCAATTCTGTCAGTAAGACCATATCTGCCTATGTTAGCCGATGCTCTTTTAAGAGGACCCGGTCTCAAATCAGCTGCCAACGCCCTTTTGCATAGATTGTTTTTTACCGCATAAATAGGAATGTAGGCGTGATCTGTGCCAACATCGGCCAATATGCTGCAATGTGGTATCTGATTGGCAATTGCTTTCAATCTTCCTTTTAGCTCCATGTATATCTCCAGACTTGTAATTATTATCGTGTTTATGATTATTTTCATGATTGGTATCGTTTCGTAAACATTGTAATAAAAATCGAAATATTTGTACATGCTTTATTATACACTAATATTTTTGCTTGATAGGAGTTATTATATATGGGACGAATTTATTCTGGAAAGCCGGTTAAGGATAACGAAACAGCAGCTGAATCTTTTATCCAGTCCGACATGATAAGCAGCATTCTTAGAAAAAAAGATGAAGCTGCTGTACGATTGACTGTAGTCGGTAGCTTGCAATACTGTAAACCTGTAGATGAAAACGGTGAAAAGAAGTTTTGAAGGCTATATTTGCTGAAAGAGATATTTTCTCCAATATGTTTTCTTCAATATGTTTTCTTCAATATGTTTCTCTCAACTATTCTCTTAGAGAATATCCGGATGCTTCTCTAATGCATCCCAACTGCTGGATTTTTCAACTAATGGGATAATGATTTTGAAATAATAGTACTTTTTCTTCAGAATTCCAACGATAACTACAATTTTGATAGGGTTATGTATACTCATTAGTTATGTCCGTATAATGGTGTAAATTAGAGAAATAAAAAAAAGAGAACATGTC
>CAYOKA010000042.1:0-18601 GCA_964404395.1 uncultured Oscillospiraceae bacterium
AGCTGGGACTGGTAAGCAGCAAATCCAATTATTAGTCGGGAAGTGAACGTGATGGAAAACAAGGGCGAAATAAGTAAGGTAGATATGTCTATTAAAGAAGCGAATGACTTAATGGAAAGGGCTTATGAAAGCCAGAAGCTTCTTGCGCAATTTGATCAGGCGAAAATTGACAGCATAGTTGAGGCGATGGCAAAAGCCGGCTATGAGCAGTCAAAAAGACTGGCCTCGATGGCTGTGGAGGAATCAGGGCTCGGTGTTGTGCAGGACAAGGTTACAAAAAACCACTTCGCAACAAAAAACATATCCGATTATATCAGGGATATGCGGACGGTTGGAGTCATCCATGAGGATACCCGCAAAAAGGTAGTCGAAATCGCGGCACCAATGGGTGTAGTGCTGGGCATTATTCCGACGACGAATCCAACCTCTACGATACTATATAAGGCCATTATTGCCATCAAGTCCGGAAATGCTATTGTGTTCTCACCTCATCCCAGGTCAATAAAGTGTTCGGTTGAAACGGCCGGACTGATGGAGGAAGCAGCCGTTAGAGCAGGAGCACCAAGGGGCATAATAAGCTGCCTGTCCGTTTGCACCAGGGAGGCCACAGATGCGCTGATGCACCATCCGAGGACTGCTGTCATACTGGCTACCGGTGGCTCTGCCATGGTAAAGGCAGCCCATAGTTCAGGGAAGCCCGCTTTAGGGGTGGGGCCGGGCAACGTACCGGCATTCATAGAGAGGTCAGCAGATATAGCAGGTGCAATAGGTAAAATCATCTCCAGCAAGACCTTTGACAACGGCACTGTGTGTGCATCGGAGCAGGCTATTGTGACTGAGGAAATCATTGCAGGCCGTGTTATTGCAGAGTTGAAGGCGCAAGGCGGTTATTTCGTGACAGGGCATGATTTCGAAGCGATTGAAAGGACTGTCATATTGCCGGCGGGAGGGGTTAATCCCAGGGTTGTCGGACAAAGCCCTCAGACAATAGCACAATTGGCCGGCATTCAAATACCCGAGGCTACAAAGGTAATCGTAGCAATTGAAAAGGGAGTCGGGAAGGAGCACCCTCTCTCTGCAGAGAAGCTGTGCCCCGTACTGGCCTTTTATATCGAAAAGGACTGGATGAGCGCGTGTGAACGTTGCATTGAACTTCTTCAGTTTGGAGGATTGGGACATAGTCTTTCAATACACTGCACCAATGAGCATATTGTAAGGGAATTTGGCCTTAAAAAACCTGTAAACCGTATCCTGGTCAACACACCATCAACACATGGAGCGATAGGATATACTACGGGTCTGCCGCCTGCATTGACGCTGGCATGCGGCACTATGGGCGGAAGCATCACCTCAGACAATATTACGCCGAAGCATCTTATCAATATTAAACGTATTGCATATGATCTTCAAACAACAGACAGGCAATCAGCTCAAATAAAGCCGGATGAAAAGGTGCTGGCCTATTGCTACACAAGGGCTGAAATACTAAAAGCGATAAATGAATTGATAAGGCTAAAATGAAATTAAGACGATGATAAATACCCTAAATAAAGGAGGAATACCGAATGAGTGAAGCGATCGGAATGATTGAAACAAGAGGACTGGTAGGTGCCATAGAGGCTGCCGATGCAATGGTGAAGGCGGCAAACGTACAATTGATAGGCAAGGAAATTGTAGGTGGAGGTTATGTAATGGTAATTGTCTGCGGAGACGTGGGAGCCGTAAAGGCGGCAACTGATGCGGGGGCAGCGGCAGCAGGCCGTATTGGCGAGCTGAAATCAACTCATGTAATCCCGCGCCCTCATAGCGAGGTCTCTGCCATATTACCCAAAAGCGGTCCGGCTACAGCAGGCAACAAGGGATTTGGATACAAAGCGACGGAAAACAATGAGGTTGAAAACAAAGCAGGGAAATAAAAGATTGACAAGGCATGTAGATGAAATTATTTGAAATGGAGGGCATTGTTTTATGGAAAACGCATTAGGTTTAATTGAAACAAAAGGGCTGATTGGGGCAATTGAGGCAGCCGATGCAATGGTGA
Source organism: uncultured Oscillospiraceae bacterium (assembly GCA_964404395.1). GTDB lineage: Bacteria > Bacillota > Clostridia > Acetivibrionales > DTU013 > JAAYBT01. The sequence goes on from CAYOKA010000042.1 coordinate 2,042, forward strand.
AGGCGGCAAACGTAAAGCTCATCGGCAAGGAAGTGATTGGTGGCGGATATGTTACGGTTATGGTTCGCGGAGATGTGGGCGCCGTAAAGGCAGCCACTGATGCAGGAGCTGCCGCGGCAGGCCGTGTGGGCGAGCTCAAATCCGTACATGTAATCCCGCGTCCTCATACTGAGGTCGAAGCGATTCTGCCCAAATAGGGCAAAAGCCTTAAATGGTTAAGGCGGTTCAAAGCGAATTGAAGGGGATTTAACGATTTAAAAGCGATTTAGGAGGTTCTTGATATGGAAAATGCACTGGGAATGGTTGAAACCATCGGTGAAGTAGGCGCAATTGAAGCTGCTGATGCAATGGTGAAGGCAGCAAATGTAAGACTAATCGGAAAAGAAAAAATCGGAGCCGGCTATGTCACGGTTATGGTTCGCGGTGACGTAGGCGCTGTGAAAGCAGCCGTAGAGGCAGGAGCTGCCGCAGCAGGACGTGTTGGTGAACTCAAATCGGTACACGTGATTCCACGCCCTCATGCAGAGGTTGAGAGTATTCTGCCGAAGGTCTGATGAAGTAAAGATATCCCGAACAAGAATCAGGTGGTGGATAACAGTGGATCAGGAATTATTGAAACAAATCATCACGAAGGTAATATACAGAGTGATGACAGAGGTGATGGTACAGCTTCAGAATAGGCCGGGAGAGATTCCGCAGATATTGTCTGAATTGACCCGGCCTGCACAATCCAATCCAGGGCTGGAGCCGGAGAAGCTCGTTACGGAGGAGACGGTGAGGCAGGCGTGGAAGCAAAAGGCTGTGCTAACAATTAATAAGGGTGTCATATGTACACCTTTAGCCAGAGATGTCATTAAGGAGCTTGGCGTTGAAGTCGTTTGGAGATAAAAGGGGTGTATACTATGGCGAAGGTAATAACCCAGGCGGAAATGCTTCAGTATGTAGGCAGGGATGAAGTTGCTTTTCCTACCGGCACGATACTGACTCCCCTGGCAAAGGATTATGCGGCTGCGAATAATATCAGGATCGCATTTAGCGATTCCTATAGCAATGGTGCAGAAGAAAGCAGCTGTAATGGGGCAAGAGAAAAGCTGCTCAGGGATATCGTGCTATCTGTAAAGAAGAGCATATCCGAATCGGGCAGACAAATAAGCAATGAAGATCTGGAAAAAATGGTAGTTGCATGCATCGAACGAATCGGATGTAGTGTTATAATGTAAGTAAAACGGAGACAAGAAATGTCCCACTTGAGGAGAGAGAGTTATGGACAAATACTTGCTGAGTATAGACAACGGTTTGACCAAGACAAAGTCCGTGATCTATTCACTCGATGGCAGGGAAATTGCTTCAGGGATTACTAACACAATAGTCGACAGCAGAGGCGACCGAGCTGAGATCGATATGGAGCTGCAATGGAGGAATACGGCTTATGCTATCAAGGATGCCATAAGTAAATCCGGAATCTCTTCCTCCGACATTATCGGGATAGGTTGCAGCGGACATGGTGCCGGTCTTTACTGTCTTGACAAGGACAAGAGGCCTGTAAGGAAGGCTGTGTCATCCATGGACGCAAGAGCAAATGATATCCTGGAGCAATGGAGGCTTGCCGGGGAAAGCCCATATGACCGGCTGCACCAAAATTTTTGGAGTGGTCAGGCAATTCCTATTCTTAGTTGGCTGAAAGAGAATGAGCGCGATAATTATGAAAAAATAGATATAGTCTTAATGGTCAAGGACTGGATTGTTTTTAACCTAACCGGAGAGGCAGGCATCGAATATACTGATGCCAGCAATTCGGGCCTGGTAAATCCCATTGAAAAGGCTGTGGATCGTGAGATCATTGAAAGGTTTGGCGTCGGTGAAATTTATGAGAAAATTCCAAAGCTGCGCAGAACTATGGATATTGCCGGAACCATAACAAAAAAAGCGGCTGAGGAAACAGGATTGGCGCAGGGCACTCCTGTTATAGGCGGAGTTTTTGACTGTGTTTCCTGTGCATTAGGCAGCGGCGTAGTAGATGATAAAAGCTACAGCCTGATTGCCGGAACCTGGAACATTAACTCAGGGATAGAAGAGGGCCTCATCGGTAGCAGTGAGACAGTAAAGTGCTCTCTTTATGTTGACATAGACAAGTATTTTTATGTGGAATCCAGTGCGACTTCAGCCGTGAACCTGGAGTGGTTTTTAAGAAACATAATTAACGGATTTGTCCCTACCGCTATCCCTGATAAAGAGCTATTTAGGATGATTGATGAAGGGATTGACAGTATTGGGATTCATGAATCGAAGGTCATCTATACCCCATTTCTGTATAAATCCCACCTTTCCAATCAATTAGAGGGAAGCTTTTGGGGGATCAAGCCCGAATATAATATTTATCATCTGCTAAGGGCCGTTTATGAGGGGGTCGTGTTTGCACATCTGATGCATATTGACAATTTGAAGAATGATGGGATTATTAGAAATAGAGCTGTGTTATCAGGCGGGGCTTCAAAAAGCCGCGTATGGTGCCAGATGTTTGCAGACATTCTGGATATGGAAGTGATTACGACTAAGAGCATGCAGGTAGGCGCTCTTGGAGCAGCGATTTGTACAGCTGCTGCTGTAGGGGTATATCCGGGTATAGAGGCTGCTATCCAGGTGATGGTTAAAGAAAAGGATACATACCATCCGAATAAAAAGAACCATGAATTGTACATGAGAAGGTACAGGCAATTTATTAGAATAATTGACAATTTTGACAGAGGCAGACAGGTCGAGGAGGAATTGATATGGATTTGAATTTAAAAGGCAGGGTGGCTATAGTAACCGGAGGCGGAAGCGGCCTGGGCGCTGCGATTAGCGAGGTACTGGCAGCTGAAGGAGCCCATATAATAGTGAATTATATTGTGGATGAGGCCAATGTCTTCAAGTTCGTGGATAAGCTGAATGATAAGTATGACATTAAAGCAATCCCGCTATATGGAGATATTACAAATGCTGCACATATAGATAATGTTATTGCAAGGGCAGTCGATATTTTCGGGAGGGTGGATATTCTCGTAAACAATGCGGGTGTATGGCCAACCGCTTATGTGGAGAGCATGACAGATGAGGAATGGGAAAGAACAGTTAAAATCAATTTGACAGGACCATTTATGTTCAGTAAGCGTGTGGTTCAGCACCTTATCGGCCGAAAAAGTAAGGGCAAGATCATCAATATCGTATCTCAGGCGGCCTTCCACGGCTCCACCAGCGGACATGCCCATTATGCGGCAGCAAAGGCCGGAGTGGTTGCCTTTACCGTATCTCTGGCCAGGGAAGTTGCAAAGTACGGCATCAATGTAACAGCTGTTGCACCCGGCATGATGAGAACGCCCATGAACAAGAAGGAGTTGGCTGAAAGGGAAGCAGACTACATTAAAAGGATTCCTCTTGGAAGGATTTCAGATCCCGCCGAGGTTGCTTATACCGTTGCATTCCTTGCATCGGATAAGGCTGATTATATTACCGGAGCAACCATTGATGTTACCGGCGGAATGCTGATGAGATGAGGGGGTTGTAAATGATAGAGGTCAGAAACCTTACAAAGTACTATGGCAGCAACAGAGGGGTAAAAAATCTCAATTTTACGGTCAATGCAGGTGAAATAATGGGTTTTCTCGGGGCTAACGGCGCGGGCAAATCCACCACAATGAACATGATTACAGGGTATAAGCCGCCTACAGAGGGCGAAATATTCATAGACGGAATTAATATTGCGCAAGACCCTATTAGTGCAAAAAGGAAGATCGGTTATCTTCCCGAAATCCCTCCTCTTTATCCTGACCTGAAGGTAATATCATATTTGCGCTTTGTATGTGAATTAAAAGGTGTCAAATACAGGGAGCGGGAAGCCCATATCAATAAAATCATGGACCAGGTAAGGATTAAAGATGTAAAGGGTAGATTGATTAAGAATTTGTCTAAGGGCTACAAGCAAAGAGTTGGACTTGCTCAAGCACTGATATCGGATCCGGCCATTCTGATTCTGGATGAACCGACAGCCGGGCTGGACCCAAAGCAGATCATGGAAATGCGTGATTTTATTAAGGAACTGGGCTCAGAGCATACGGTTATTCTCAGTTCACATATTCTGGCTGAGGTAAGCATGATCTGTGAAAAGGTAATTATTCTGAATAAGGGTGAAACAGCCGCCATAGATACGCCTGAGAACCTGGCCAGGGGAATGGCTCATTCCGAAAGATTTCTCGCAAGAATCAGGGCGACAATTGAGGAAGTTGCACCGATAGTAAGAGGAATAGATGGAATCATAAGCATCGAGGAACAACGCGGCAAGGATATAGAAAAACACAACAATGGATTTTTCAGTTACATTATAGAAAACGAAAAAAGCATTGATGTTAAAACTCCCTTATTCTTCGCTTTGGCTAAAGCCGGATACCCCATGCACGAACTGAGGCCTCTTGATATGTCCCTTGAAGATATTTTCATGCAGCTTACGGCTGAGAGCATAGATAATGTCAGGGAGGTGCAATAATCATGATTGCAGTATTCAAAAAGGAGCTTGCGGTTTATTATCAGACTCCCTTCGGATATGTTTTCAGTGGCTTATTTCTGTTGCTATCAGGTATTATTTTCACGGTTTACAACCTCTATGGTGCCAGGGCAGATGTTTTTGGCATGCTTGGAGCACTTAACATAGCTTCAATAGTGATTTTCCCTGTTCTTACGATGAAGCTTCTCTCGGAAGAAAAAAAGATGTCAACTGAGCAGCTGCTATTCACGGCTCCGGTTACCACCACATCGATTATAGTGGGAAAGTATCTGGCAGCACTTTTTGTATTTCTTGTAACCCTTAGTGCAACCGGAATTTTCTCTGTTTTTATAGCGGTATTTGGGAGAGCCTCAATCGGCTCTATCCTGGGCGCATATTTTGGATTTGCAATGCTTGGAGCTGCCTATATTGCTATCTGCCTGTTCGCATCTTCACTTACCGAAAACCAGATAACAGCTGCGATTTCGGGCTTCGGTTTTCTTTTTGGCTTCATGATTATTGGCTTTTTATCAAAATCTATGCCGACCCCGCTACTGAAAAAGATTGTCAGCTCACTGGCGATACTTAGTAAGTACGATGAATTCACAAACGGCATCCTGAAGGCAGGCCCGCTGGTTTACTATATAAGCTTTGCAATCGCATTTGTGTTTTTTACCGTTTTAGCCGTCGAGCACAGATTCCGTGAGAAGGAGGAGAAAAAAGGGCTGCTCACTAAACTGAACTCCCTGATAATAATACCGATATTAATAGCAACCCTGATAGTTGCAAATCTAATCGCGGATAGGCTTCCCTGGAAATACGACATGACCGCAGATAAGGTATTTACTCTTTCTGAGCAGACAAGGAAGCTAGTAGACAGTCTTGATAAAAACATCAGTATTACGGCTTTTTATCTGGAAGGTGAAGAAGATCCAAATGTGCGGGCATTGCTTGATGAGTACATCAAGGCAGGAGGAGGCAGGATAAGAGTAGAGTATGAGGATGCCGAGAGGAACCCCATTGCCGCAAAAAGGTTGGATCCTAATAATGAAGGGATATTTAATGACAGTATTGTTTTTGAATGCGATGGAAGGATAAAAAAAGTAAGCAAATCCGATATCTTCTCCTTGAACAGTGCTTACGGCAAAACATTCAGCGGCGAGCAGCAGTTTACAGGCGCGATATTATATATTACTTCCTCTAAGCTAACAAACATATACTTTCTTGAGGGGCATCAGGAAACTGATTTGAACAGCGAATTGTTTAAGCTGAAGAACAAAATAGAAAGCGAAGCATGTACTACGCAAAGCTTGAACCTGATTAAAAGCGGCGGAGTGCCCGACGATGCGGATGTTTTAGTAATCACATCTCCAAAGAGAGATCTGAGCGCTGATGAAGAAGCTATGCTGAAGCAATACCTTTTTCAAGGGGGCCGGATGATACTGATGCTCGATGTTATCGGCGATGAAATAAAGCTGGATAAGTTCGGTGAGCTGTTAAGCCACTATGGCATAGGCATCACAAACAACTTTGTGGTTGAAGAGGATCAAAACTATTACTATAGCAACAACAACATGTATCTTGTTCCCGACTATACGGACCAAAGCATCGTTAAAAACATGAAGGCTGAAAACCTGGCAATCATTTTTCCATACTCCTTAAATTTGGAGCTGCTGCAAACAGATGATAAAAACCTCATTATCGAGCCTGTTCTAAGAAGCTCCGAACGTTCATGGTCCAGATACAATATTATGGACGCAACCCCCACCATGACAGCAGATGATGTGAAAGGCCCCGCCAATCTGGCACTGGTAGTTGAAAGGGATAATTCTGATGACAGACAGAAAAACACAAAGATATTCGTTGCCGGCAATGCGAAGTTTGTCGATAACAATATGCTGGAGATCCAGGGGAATGTTGACCTGTTCATGAATGCTGTTAATTGGGTCCAGGATAAAGAAGAGGCTATTTCCATCAGGCCTAAAATGTTGAATACTAATCAGATGATGGTCAAAGGACCGACCTTTATCGTCCTTTTGGTCCTATCAATATTGATTATTCCATTATTGGCATTCGCTGCAGGACTTTTGATATGGCTGAGGAGGCGTAATGCATGAGAAGGAGACGGCTGACCGTAGTATTGTTGATCATACTGCTTGTTTTTGGAGCCGGATTCTATGCAATAAGCATTCTGAATCCATCGGAGACTGTTACCTCTATCTTTGACCTGGAAAACGGCAGTATTATCGGAATTCATATTGCATCTCGTGATAAGCAGGTCAGCTTTGAAAAGCATGAGGAGCAATGGGCTATGGTTGAGCCGGCACCACACAAAACAGATGCACAAATGGTCAGTAGAATTGCTGACAAGCTCGAAAGCCTTGATGCATTAAGAGTAATTGAGAAAAGGGCCGATAACCTGAGCAAATACGGCTTGGACGAGCCCGATTTATCTGTCACCGTATCATTGAAAAATGGCAGGGATAAAACACTTCTCATCGGTGAAGAAACAGCATCCAGATACCAGTATTATGTCAAGGATTCTCAAAGGGATGCAGTCTACACTATATCTCTTACGGATGTTGAGACGCTTGGAAAGGGAGATCCATCAGTATTCAGAGACAGAACCCTGATTTTTATAGATAAAGAGAAAATTAATCTTTTCTGCCTATATCATAACGGAAAAAGAGAAATGGTACTGCTGCAATATAAAACAGGCAAATGGGAATTCTCCGAACCATTCAGAACCAGTGCCGGAAGTGATGCGGTAACTGACATCCTGAAAAGGATTAGCTCTCTCAAAATTAAGGACTTTATTGAAGATAATCCCTCGGATTTGAGTAAGTACGGGCTTGAAAGACCGGCCTACTCTATAGAAATTGGTGATCAGAACGGTAATATACAGAAAATTCTGTTCGGCAGCACAAATGTGGAGAAAAATGAGGCGTTTGTCTGCCTGGAAAATGCGAAGGAAGTATATACGGTCCCTGCCGATGACTTTGACCCGAAGAATGTTAATATCAGCGACCTGCTCAGTGAAGCTCCCTTAAGTGTTGCCATAGACAGCGTAAAAACGATTATGATTAATGATAGAGGTATGGTCTGTGAGTTTGAGAGGGATACTTCTCGGCCTGAGGAGGAGATATTTACATACAAGGGTGAGATTATAAAAGAGGATGATCTTATTGCTCTTTACGTAAACATGATGGCCTTGACTTCGGACGGGTATGATGCAAATGACGTGGAGAGAACTCCCGAAACAACGATTATCTATAAGTCCTTAGTGGGGAATTACTCCATTAAATTGGAATTATCCGCAAGGGATGACAAATCATATTTTCTTACCGTAGATGATGAGCCCCTGCCTTTTTATGTCTCGGCACAAAAGGTTGATCTGGTCCGCAGGTGGTTGGCTAAAATAGTAGAGAACATGTCATAATTCAATGTTAAACATCTTTTAACAAATAATAAAATTAAAGCTAAATTAAAGTAAAATAATGATTGACATATGTCATGGAATATTCTATAATTATCGATAACAAGTGTTATGGAATAATTTATGTAGCTCTCTATATTGTATTTTCTTATATACATACTCTTTTACCACATAATAAAAATAGGCAGAATGCAACGACCAAGGTACTGACCATATTATGGTTTAGTATAAAAAAAAGGGGGTATTTTCAATGAAAAGTGTTACAAAAAGGCTCTTAGCAATTTTGTTGTGTCTGGTTTTCGTTTTAGCTATGGCAGCCGGATGCAGCAGCAAGGATGAAAAAGCATCAGCCACAGCGGATGATGCAGACTACTACGAGGTAAACGGACATAAGGTTCCCAAATTCCAGGGCAAAGCCGATGAGACATATTACATGAACGTGATGGTTTCAGGGGTTGAGTACTGGTTCCCGGTTTATGAAATGTTTAAATGGTGCGCATGGGAGCTTGGCGTAAAATCGGTTTACAGCGGAACTACGGAAATGGATGCAAACAAGCAGATAGCATCCTTTGAACAGGATCTTGCTAAAAAGCCGGCCGGAATAATGATTCACCCGGTAAATGGAGATGCATTTGTTGCTCCTATAAACAAGGCAATTGATTCAGGAGTTCCGGTCATCACATTTGCAAATGACTCACCTAACAGTAAGCGCAGAGTCTTTATCACATCGGATAACGTATATGAGGGCCAGGTGTGTGCCAAGGAGCTTGCGGCTGCACTTAATAATGAAGGTGAAATTGCACTTCTGGAGAATCCGGGTCAGGAAAATCACAACCTTTACATGAATTCTGTGAAGGATGAGCTGGCGAAAAACTACCCAAACATTAAGATCGTTGCTTCAGCAGCACCTGCTCAGGATACAACAAAGGCATACAACGCATCACTTTCTTTCATACAGGCTCACCCAAACCTTGATGCTATCATCACACCTGAGGGACCAGACGCTCTTGGAGCAGCTCAGGCTGCCAAAGAAAACGGTGGCAAGGTCATGGTATTAACAAGAGACCTAAATCAGCAGATTCTTGACATGATTAAAGCCGGTGAAGTTTGGGGCGCTATCAATCCAGATCAGGGTATGCAGGGCTACTTCGGCATGTTGGCACTGTTTGTCAGCAAGCATACCGAATTGGTTGACCCGATGTCCGATTACATGATTAAGGGTGTAAACCCTGTACAGCTTCCTTACATTAATAACGGAATGACCGTTGTTACTAAGGAAAATGCAGATGCGTTCTATTGGGATAAATACCTCAAGAGACGCGGAACAGACGGTATCAAGGAATAGTAACAAGGCAAATTGCAAAGGTAGAACGGCAATAGAGAATATTGTCGTTCTACTGAAATATATGGGTGGTGAGACGTAAGTGGCAGGAGATATTATTCTTGAAGTGAGGAATATAAGTAAGAGTTTTGGTGCTACTAAGGCGTTAAGAGGTGTGGACTTCGAACTGCGAAGGGGTGAAATTCACGCTCTTGTCGGAGAAAACGGCGCAGGAAAATCAACGCTGATGAATGTAATTTACGGAGTAGTAGCTCTTGATGGTGGAGAAATATTTATTGAGGGGAAAAAGGTTGAGATTAATAGTCCCCATGAAGCTGATTCCCTTGGGATTGGCTTTGTCCATCAGGAAATAGCACTATGTCCGCAAGTTACCGTAGCAGAAAATGTGTTTATGTCTGAGATTAATAATTGCAAAAAGTTTACGATAAACTATAACAAGCTTTACCAGCGTGCCAAAGAAATCCTTAAGCCGCTGGCAAATATCGATCCAAAGCAATATGTCAGTGAATTGAGCATATCTAATCAACAGGTGGTTGAAATCGCAAAGGCATTGTCCTCGCACTGCAAAATAATGATATTTGATGAGCCTACATCTGCCCTGACTGAAGGTGAAACAGAGGCATTGTTTAAAATCATGCAAGAGCTGAAAGCAAAGGGTATCGGGATTATCTATATTAGTCATAGAATGCCGGAAATTTTTTCACAGTGCGACAGGGTCACCATACTTCGTGATGGTGCTTATATCGCTACGAAGAATATTTGGGAGACAGACTCTAAAGAAGTAGTAAATATGATGGTAGGCAGAGATGTCGACAACTTATACCCGGACAAAAAGGCCGCCGATACAGAAACATCTGACGACATCATTTTTGAAATTAGAAATTTTTCGGACGGAAATAGGTTTAAGGACGTCAGCTTTTATGTCAGACACGGCGAAATACTGGGCTTGGCTGGCTTGGTTGGAGCTGGCAGAAGCGAGACAGCTCAGGCCGTATGTGGATTTGGGTCAAAGCAATCCGGCGAGGTCTATTACAAAGGCAAAAGAGTTGAAATCAATTCCCCACAGGATGCAATTGATAATGGAATTGTATATCTGACAGAGGATAGAAAGGCATTTGGGCTTTTCCTTGATCTGAGTATAAAGGCTAATATCTCGGCAATGAGGTTGGATAATGTATCCAGGCGTGGCGTTGTTGTTAACAGATTGGAAACGGAGCAGGGAATCAAATTTGCAAAGGAAATCGGCATTAAGTGTGCCGGCATAGAGAGGAACGTTTCGTCATTAAGCGGTGGAAATCAGCAAAAAATATTGATTGCAAAGCTTTTAACCACTATTCCTAAGGTGATATTTATGGATGAGCCTACCCGTGGTATAGATGTTGGCGCAAAGCACGAAATACATAAATTGATAAGAGAGTTATCAAAACAAGGCACGGCTATTGTGTTCATTTCATCCGAGTTGCCGGAGGTTATCGGGATGTGTGACAGAGTTGAGGTAATGCATGAGGGCAATATAAGAGGAGTAGTAGTAGGGGAAGAAATCAATGAAAAGAGAATTATACAACTGGCATCCGGATTATAGTATGAAACGAGAAAAGGAGTAAATACGATGTTAAGCATCAGTGATTTAGAAACACAGAAAATTGCGAAAAAAAATACTTTTGCAAACATAATCGAGCAAATAAAGGGAATGAGGGAATTGAATATCATTCTGATTATTGCATTGCTATCCGTCATTATGAGCATAGCGTCACCCTATTTCCTGACCAGAAGTAATATTGAGGCCGTTGTGCTTCAGTTCTCAACCGAAGGCATTGTTGTTATAGGTATGACTGTCATGCTCATCGTCGGCGGGATAGATATAGGCGTTGGTTCGACTATGTGCTTTGCCATGGTTTTGCCTGCTGTGCTTTTTGTCAATGGCATGAATCCATGGTTGGCCGCATCGTTTGGTCTATTATCCACATGTGTAATAGGTGCGATTAATGGATTCTTTATCACAAAGGTAAGACTACATCCCTTTATTGCAACCCTTGCTATGGGTGGTATTTTAAGGGGTGCCTGTTATGCCCTTACAGAAGGGTCGCAGATTTCTCTGTATACACTGCCCGAATCCTTTAAATTCATTGGACAGGGCAAGGTTGCGGGTATTCCGTTTATCATTATACTTTTTATAGTTATAGTCATAATCGGGGACTATATGTTGAGAAAATCCACTATACTCCGCAAGGTATTTTATACAGGGAGCAATGAAAAAGCGGCTAAATTTTCAGGCATTAATATCAACAAGGTCAAGTTTTGGGTGAATGTCCTTTGTTCGGGGCTTACAGGCCTGGCGGGCATCATTTTCATGTCCAGATTCGGCATGGCTACACCAAATTTTGGGGTCGGGCTTGAAACTACAGCCATTGCCGCAGCAATAATCGGCGGGGCCAGCATGAATGGCGGCAAAGGAACCGTATTTGGATCGATATTGGGCATATGCCTGTATTATCTGATTTCCAGCTCATTGGTACTCCTAAATGTACCAGCGTTTTTTCAGGACTTTATAAGAGGTTTCGTGCTTTTGATAGCCATATCTCTTGACAGCATAGGTCAAATGCGTAAAAAAGTTACACTTTAACATATGCCAGATGGGCGGGGCCTTTCATTGACAAGTGTCATAGAATAATTTATAATGTGTTATGGGACGCTCCTGTCAAAGGCTATAGGAGAAGGACTTCACATTATTGAAAATGAAAGTGGTTGACATATGAATACAAAATTTGATATTTCCCTTATGGTGAAGGTTGCACAGATGTATTATAATGATGGCATGAAACAGGAGGAGATTGCGGGACATTTGTCCATATCCAGATCGCTGATATCGCTTATTTTGACCGAGGCTAAGGAAATCGGCATTGTTGAAATCAATGTCAGAAATCCTCTTATGAATAATGATGACCTATCGCAAAGATTCAAAAAGCAATTTAATTTGAGCGACTGTATCATCATCCCCACTGCCATCCAGGATGGCGGAACCTTGAGAAGGTTGATAGCCCAGAGGGCTGTTGAGGTTTTTAACAGTATGGTTACAAGCACCAATTCTGTTGGGATAGCCTGGGGACGTACCTGCTATCAGTTTGTGGACTCCTATAAGGCTGACAAGAATTTGAAGGAGATTACCGTTGCCTCGCTGATAGGCGGGAGCAATCAGACGGCAGAGTATTTCCAGGTGAACGAGATGGCCAGAAAGCTTGCGGAAAAGATGAACGGTCTTGCCTATTTCATGCACGCGCCCGCTCTGACAGCATCCGTCGAGGAGAAGGAGCTTTATATGCAAAGCTCATCCATGCAGACGATTACTGATAAATGGAAGGACCTGGACATTGTCATATGCGGCATAGGAACACTTCCCGGAGTCAACGAAGGTGAACGAGAAAAATATATAGGTGAATTCGAGATATATAAGCAGCTCCAGAAAAATCAGGCTGTTGGTGATATGTGCGCCAGATATTTTAATATTGATGGAGAATTCATCAAGGATGACTACTATGACAGAGTCATCAGTATCCCGATTGAAAGCATGCAAAAAGCCAAGAAGATTATTTGTATTGCCTCGGGGGAGGAAAAGACGCAAGCCATACTTGGAGCTTTACGTACAAAAGTGATCGATGTATTTATTTGTGACGAACATACTGCGGAAATGGTGTTGGGATAAAAGTAAAATATTGGTTGCAGGTCCGAGCTCTTCCGATATTATAAAAGAGTTGACATGCGGGTCAATTTCACGGAGGAAATAGCCACTCTTCAAAGCTATATTTATTTACAAAAGGAGCGTTACGGTGACCGGTTTGAGGTTACTATTGACAATTTAATCGATGATCAGGACATCTTACAATTCAGTTTATCAATGACGAATCTCCAATCATGAATGTGTACCTAAAAGCTGACAAGGATGTATAAAGTGTTGATTGCGGACGATGAGTTTTTATCAAGATATGTCTTGCGCACCTTGATTTCCAAAAAAAATAGAAGAAATAGAGATTATCAAGCCCTTTATGGAGGATGAGGTGGAAATGTGCATTAGCTCAAATGGGGATTAGTGTATAAGGAGGGTGCTTATGGAAAAATTGTACGAAATATTGGTAGCCTATGAAGATGGATCTGTTGACCTAATCAAGCTTCCCAAAGAGGAAATCGAGGGCAGGATTCAGTTAATTATTTCTCAAAATAAGCATGGGAGGCTTTATGTAATCGAGATTGATACCCTAATAGGCACGGCACTTGTCAACAAGCCGGAAAAGGTCATCTGTTATTACGATCAATCGGCTTTGGCGGACATTGTAATTAAGAACAACAAGCTTAATTTATCTGCCCGGCCGGGAACCACATTCTATATTGAAAATACAATAAAAGAAATGGAGTTTTGAACTAATAATATCTTATTAGATTAATTTAAGGGGGATAACAATGAATAAGTGTAAAATTACAGTACTCAAAAGGTTAATCGAGCCGGAGCTGGCAAAGGAATATTCGAGCGATCCTAAGCTTGGACCCTGTGATATCTATACGGATGGCCAGGAGTTTATCCTTGAAAAGCCCGATATGCCGGAGGGCTTTTGTTCATGGGCATGGGCGGATATTCAAAGAGATGTTATTTCCATTATGACAGGTGGGAATATGGACTGGATTAACCGTGACGCAGTTCAGGTAGTCTGCTGCACAGATGGTCTTAGGCCGGTGATATTTAAGGTGGAAAGAGTTGAATAAAGCAAGCTTACTTTGTAGGCGTTTTGCGGTGTAACATGTTTTGAGTTCCGCAGCTAAATCATTTCAAGGGTACATCGCAAAAGCCTTTTGTAAGGAAGATGAGGTCAATGGCTGATTTCTTATCGAAGTGTAAGAGAAAATTGTTACTAAATAAAATTAGCACCAGCCTAAAAGCTAAGCTTATTGTTATTTTTGCGATACTTACCATACTTCCCATCAGCATAGTTGGGATAGTATCTTTCGTGAAGTCATTTTCAGCCATTCATGAAAATACCATTAGTGGCACGACCCAGCTTGCAGATCAGGTAAATCAAAGCATTATTTTAATTTTTGAAAGTGCGGAAAAATTCCTAAAAATAGCAGAAAATGAAGCAACCATTGCCTTTTTGCATATGGAAAAAAACTCGGCAATCGACAAATATGAAAATGCGAAGAGAGTCAATGTGGTCTTTCAACTTTTCGAAGATGCTTTTGAGAGCGATCAGCGGATAAAAGGAGTATACATTATTGGTTTAAATGGGAATAATATATGTAATCGTCAGGGTGTATACTATCTGAACAAGGACATGATGTCAATCAACACAGTAAATACAATATTGAGCGATCCCCATAGAAACCACATCTTTTTGAATAAGCATATTGATTATTCCAGAGAAGAATTGTACAGTAATGTAGTTTCACTGGGCACAGGTATTGTAAGGCCGGTCACTCACGAATTACTGGGAGTCATTATAGTAGATATAGATAAAGCGGCAATAGAGGAGCTTTGCAAGGATATTAGAATAGGGGGCAACGGTTACTTTTCTTTAGTCAGTATGGGGGATGATCCGGTTTGTATTTTTAGTTCAGATCCCAATTTCAACGCTGCTGAGCTTGATAACAGGTATATGGACAAAATTGAAAATGAGGAAAGTGGCTATTTTACTGAAACAATAAATGGGCAAAAGTATTTCTTTGTATTTAATACCTTGAGAAATACCGGCTGGAAGGTTATCGGGAAAGTGCAGTTGAAGGATTTAATGCAAAGAGCCTACTCCATTAGCACCATAACCCTTATCGTAGTAATGGTTTGTATCATGTTTACGGCTGTATTGTACTTCTTTATTTCAGAAAAGCTGACACTCCCTATTGTGGATCTAAAAAACAAAATGAAGCAGGCGGAAAAAGGGAATTTGAACGTTAGGGCAGTATGCAAAAACAAGGATGAAATAGCAGACCTTTGCTCCAGCTTTAACATTATGATTGAAAATTTAGAGCAGCTGATTGAAAAAAATCAAAAAGAGCAGGAAGCGTTAAAAAAATCGGAATTGAAGCTTATGCAGGCGCAGATCAATCCGCATTTTTTATACAATACACTCGATGCAATTGTTTGGCTGAGTGAAGCAAAGGACAGTGCCCATGTCATTGATATAACAAAGGCGCTATCGGGCTTTTTTAGAGGGACCCTAAGCAGTGGAAGAGAATGGATTAGCATAGGTGAAGAAATTGAACACATCCGAAGCTACCTCATTATTCAAAAAATGCGATACATGGACATATTGGATTATAGTATTGAGATTATGGATGAAGACATATTAAATTGCAAAATTCTAAAACTAATGCTGCAGCCTATCGTTGAAAATGCATTGTATCATGGAGTGAAAAACAAGGACAGTAGTGGACAGATTTCTATTAAAGCGAGCAGGACTGACGATAACAGTATTCTTCTGGAAGTGATTGATAACGGGAAAGGCATGACGGATGAAAGGCTCAGACAGGTAACTGAATCTATTAATAATGAATCCTTGCACATTCCTAAGGATGACAGCTTCGGACTTAAAAATGTAAACCAGAGAATAAAGCTATATTATGGGCGACAATATGGATTGGACATACAGTCAGACTGCTTAAGGGGGACGCATGTTTCAATGATTTTGCCTGAGGTGAGATAAATATGTATAAGGTTTTTCTTGTGGAGGACGAGATTTTAGTCAGGGAAAGAGTAAGGGATAATATTGACTGGGAAAGTCATGGGTTCATTTTTGCGGGAGAAGCTTCAAATGGTCAAATGGCTCTGCCTTTAATACAGGAGATAAAGCCGGACATTTTGATTACAGATATCCGAATGCAATTCATGGATGGATTGGAGCTTAGCAAAATCATAAAAAATACAATGTCATGGATAAAAATTATTATCTTAAGCGGATATGATGAATTTGTTTATGCGAAGGAAGCAATCGCCATCAATGTGAATGAATATCTTCTCAAGCCAATAAGTGCTGCGGATTTGGTTAAGGCCTTAAAGGATATAGCAATTCAAATAGACAATGAAAAAATTGAAAAGCAAAAGCAAGAGCTAATTCAGGAAAAATTAGAAAATAGCAGGCAGATTATGTGGGAAAGATACTTAAACGATTTGGCAACAGGGATCGTCCCTGCGGAGGATGCTATTAAAAAGGCTGATGATTTTGGTGTCGATATCATATCTAAATATTATTGCGCCCAAATTATTCTCCTTGGAAGCGCACCATTAGC
>CAYOKA010000043.1:0-6718 GCA_964404395.1 uncultured Oscillospiraceae bacterium
TTCTGCAGCTTATAGAGTATTTGAAAGCCATGCTTTTCAATGGATTTTTCTATTTCCGATGTATTCAGGGAATCAGTGCCGATAACGACGGCGCTTTTACCGCTATGTCCGCGATATACGGCAATATTGGTGATGTTTGCTCCATAATTTGCATAAATACTTGTGAGGCTTGACATTATGCCCGGCGAATCTTCTGCCTCTACTGTAAGGCGCGTTCCGTATTCGCGAAAACCTAAAAGCTCTATGAAGGAATCGAAGATATCACTTTCGGTGATGATACCCACCAGCTTATCAGCGTCGACAACAGGTAAAAACCCGATGTTATTGTCTCTCATCAATATCGCCGCTTCTTCAAGAAGCGCGCTTGATGAAATCGTTAAAGGCTTCTTCGTCATAACCTGACTGATTTTTGTTTTGGAAAGCAGGTAGGTTATTTCGCCCATGCTAAAAGTAGTAGCCTTTGACGGAGAGGTACGCATAATATCGGTTTTTGAAACAACTCCAATCAGCTTGCCATTCTTAATTACAGGCAGGCGCTTTATGGCGTACTGCTCCATAATTTCGTGAGCTTCAGGAATTGTCTGATCCGAAGAAATTGTAAATGGATTTGTTTTCATTTTATTCTTGACAAACATAATATCAACCTCCCAGATATGCTTTCTTAATTTCCTCGCTTTGCATCAATTCGCTTCCGGTTCCTGAAAGTACAATAGATCCGGTTTCCATCACATATGCGCGGTTGGCCAGCTTAAGTGCCAGGCTGGCATTTTGTTCAACTAGAAGTATTGTTGTTCCGGTTTTGTTTATATTCTCGATTATATTAAATATTTCCTGAACCAATATCGGCGCAAGCCCCATGGAAGGCTCGTCAAGAAAAAGAAGCCTCGGTCTGCTCATCAGGGCACGTCCGATAGAGAGCATCTGCTGCTCTCCGCCTGATAATGTGCCTGCCATCTGTTTTTTTCTGTCGAAAAGGATAGGGAAGTGCTCATATACCTTTTTCAGATCCTTGCTGATTCCCGCCTTATCCCGGCGCTGATAAGCGCCCAACTCCAGGTTTTCTAGCGTCGTCATGGTGGAAAACACACGACGTCCCTCCGGAACCTGCGATATGCCCATTCGCACTCTTTCTATAGCAGTAGTATCGGTTATATCCTTGCCGTCAAGCAATATGGAACCTGATGTCGGCTTTTTAAGTCCTGACGCCGTGCGCAGCGTCGTTGTTTTTCCGGCGCCGTTCGCTCCTATCAGCGTCACTATCTCGCCATCCATAACCTCAAGCGATATGCCTTTTACCGCTTCTATAACGCCAAAATGAACCCTTAGATTACTAATCTCAAACATCGTACGCCTCCTCACCGAGATAGGCTTCAATTACACGCTTATCCGATTTGATTTTTTCAGGAGGGCCTTCTGCTATAATCATGCCGTAATCAAGCACATATATACGTTCACATATTTTCATGACCAGGGACATGTCGTGTTCTATCAGTAAAATTGTGAGATTGAATTCTTTGCGTATCCAGTGTATTAACTCCGCCAGGCTCGTCGTTTCAGCCGGATTCATGCCGGCAGCCGGCTCATCAAGAAGCAGCAGAGCAGGTCCCGTTGCAAGCGCGCGGGCAATCTCCAGATGCCGCTGCTCTCCATAAGGCAGATTCTTGGCATATTCATCCTTCTTATGATCAAGCTTGAATATTTTTAGAAGCTCCATACATTCCTCAGTCATCTTGTTTTCTTCTCTTTGGTAGGAAGGAAGATGAAGAAGACTGGAAACGAAACCATACTCTACATTCTTGTGCATCGCGATACGCACATTATCAAGAACTGTCAAATCCTTAAACAGCCTTATATTCTGAAAAGTCCTGGCAAGCCCTGTTTTACATATCACATGTGGCTTCATGCCTTGTAGTTCTTTTTCTTTCCCATCTTTTATCAGAGTTACCGTTCCGGAGTCGGGAACATAGATTCCTGTCAGTAGATTGAATACTGTTGTCTTGCCTGCTCCATTAGGGCCGATCAGTCCGACCAGCTCGCCCTGCTCAAGAGCAAAACTCACATTCGCAACGGCCATCAGACCGCCAAATGATTTATTTAATTTTTTAATGCTCAGGATAGGCACAGGCTATAATCTCTCCTTTCTCGAATTGAAAAGGCTTTTCAGTTTACTCAGGATTTTATTTGTTGTATCCTTAGATCCCATCAGTCCCTGCGGAAGGAAAATCATTATTATTATGAGTAGCAGCGCATAGATAACCATGCGAACCTCGGAAAAGGACTGCAACACTGTAGATATCAAGGCCAAAAGCACAGCCGCCAGTATAGAGCCCGGGATACTCCCAAGCCCCCCAAGGACAACAATGACCAGTACATCTATGGATTTTAGAAATCCGAAAAGCCCCGGTTTGATAAAATAAAAATATGAAGAGTACAAGGCTCCTGCTATCCCCGCACAAAAAGCTCCGAATGTAAAAGCCAGGACTTTATATTTTGTAGTGTTGACGCCCATTGCATCAGCCGCTATCTCGTCTTCACGAATAGAAATACAGGCACGCCCGTGAGAGGTCTGTAAAAAGTTGGTGATAGCTACTACCGTACCGGCTGTAAAAATAAAAAGCCAGATCCAGTTAACGAACCGCGGGATTCCGCTTAATCCGGCCGCGCCGTTTGTTATATCCAAATTCAAGAAAACGACCTTTATGATTTCAGACATCCCCAGTGTCGCTATTGCCAGATAATCTCCCCTCAGGCGAAGCGTAGGCAATCCTATCATAAAGCCGACAAAAGCAGCTGACACAGCACCTGCCAGTATCCCCAGGATAAATCCCGACAAGCTTGGCATTTTGAGAGTAATTATAGCGCAGGCATAGGCGCCGATAGACATAAAACCGGCGTGTCCCAGCGAAAACTGACCGGTGAATCCGGTAATCAGGTTAAGGCTGACAGCGAGAATAATATTAATGCAGATGGTAGCCAATGTAGCCTGCATGTAGGCGCTGATAATATTTGTCGAAACTAAGAGCTGTACTATGCCAAACAATAAAAGAAGCGAAATTATTTTTTTCAACACAGGCCTTTTTACCGGTTTTCTCACTGTCTTACACCTTCTCTCCGATATTTTTACCGAGCAAACCGGAAGGTTTTACGATCAGTATCAGTATTAAAATGGCAAATACGACTGCATCCCTATACATCGAATTTCCGTACCCTGAAACAAAGACCTCGACAATCCCGATAAAATACCCGCCAATCATTGCCCCGGGAATAATGCCGATACCTCCGAACACTGCGGCTATAAAAGCTTTAAGTCCGGGCAATGTACCCATAAGCGGGTTAATCGAATTGTAATATATGCCGACCAGGATGCCTGCAGCTCCGGCCAAAGCCGAGCCCAAGGCAAATGTAAATGATACGGTGTTGTTTACGTTAATCCCCATCAATTCGGCTGCATCGCTGTCCAGTGAAACTGCCCTCATCGCTTTTCCTGTCTTTGTTTTCTTTACTATGAACTGAAGCGCTACCATAAGTATAACAGTAATACCGACGATGAGCACTTGTTGCATGGAAATAATAATATCGCCAATCTTAAATGTCTTAACAATCAATCCGCTCATTTCCGGATATGTACGTACGTCCGCCTTGACAAAAAACATCAAGCCGTACTGTAGAAAAAGAGAAACACCTATCGCGGTGATGAGCGCCGTTATTCTCGACGAATTTCTCAACGGTTTGTACGCTATTTTTTCAATCGTCATACCTAAAAGCATACATACCGCCATAGAAATAAGAAGTGAGGGCAACAGACTTATATGTAAAAAGGTCATACAAAAATAACCTACATAAGCTCCAATCATATATACATCGCTGTGTGCAAAATTAATCAGCTTTATAATGCCATACACCATGGTGTATCCTAATGCAATCAGCGCATATATGCTGCCCAGCGAAATTCCGTTTATTACCTGTTGCAGAAATTGTTCCAAAAAGCATATCTCCTTTATTGATCGCCCCGGAGAGCGCGCGATTATATAAAATCACGCGCCCGGGCTTACCGCAAATAGCTTACGCTTAAAACTTCTCGCTTGTATTCTGTATTCCGTCTTTAAGGCCAATAATAACTACCGATTTTACCGGGTTGTGGTTTTCATCCACACTAAACGAACCCGTGACGCCCGAAAAGTTTGTTGTCGCTTCAAGAGCGTCCTTTATTGATTCTCCATTCAGCTTGTCCGCACGGCCAATAGCGTCGACGGCAAACATCGCAAGGTCATATCCCAACGCATGGAAAGCATCCGGATCTTTACCGTATTTTGCTTTGAAGTCTTCAATAAACTTGATAACCTTCGGATCCTTGTCGAGTGAAGAGTAATGGTTGGAAAAATAAACGTCATTGAGTGCCTCTGCGCCCGCGAGTTCAAGAAGCACCGGTGAATCAAAGCCGTCCGCCCCAAGGATGGGGGCATCGATACCCTGTGCGCGTGCCTGCTTAATAATAAGACCAGCCTCATTATAATATCCCGGTATAAATATTACATCGAATTCTTTTCCTTTTATCTTTGTCAGTATTGCGTTGAAATCAGTGTCCCCGGATATATATGCTTCATGGGCGACGATTGTTCCATCACCTGCTTCAAAGGTCTCTACAAAATTCTCCGCGAGGCCTTTGCCATAATCGCTTGAGCTGTCCATAATTATAACCGCATTCTTGGAAGAGAGCTTATCGAGCGCGTAGTTCGCCATCGAGGTGCCTTGATATGAATCGCTGAAGCAAATGCGGAACGCATACTCCTTAACGCCACTTTCGTCAACGGTTACTTTATCAGCTGTTGCTGAACCGGAAATGACCGGGACTTTGTTTTCATTGGCAACAGGAATTTCCGCCATGAACGAACCGGACGTGGCAGGTCCGAGAACCACTAGAACCTTGTCCTGGGTCATCAGTTTCGTAGCAAGTGTCATTGCCTCGGCTGGGTCTGATTTGGTGTCATATTTGGTTGCATTAATTTTCTTGCCGTCAATTCCGCCGGCAGCATTTACCTGCTCAATTGCAAGTTCGATTCCGTCTACTGAGCTCTGTCCATAGGTTGCGACCTCGCCTGATAATTCGTAGTTAATGCCGATTTTGATTTCGTTTGAGCTTCCACCTGTGCAGCCCGTAAGAAATGCCAATGAAAAAGTGATTACCATAACTAAGCTTACTAATCTTTTCATTTTAATATTCCTCCACAATCTTTTTAAAAATACCTACCCCTCTAAATCCCTGTAAAAAAATACGGCTTTTACATCGCCGATTTACTAGCATTCATTATATGTCAGGGCAATCCTATAAGGTTAAGACTTTAGTCGATTTTATATCTTTTGGCTCAATTTGTCAATCGGCTTTTTTATTGCCGTTAAGGTATTAGGGCTGCTAGGTCACAATTACTCCGACCCCGTCGGGTATAATAGTAATATCCGACTGCTTGCCAACGATTGATTCGGCCATATTTAATGCATCCTCCAAAGATAGGGCTTGCATCATGTGCATGCGCTTAATGATTTGCGGATCGCACATATCAGTGACTAAAATTACGGTGCACTTAAGGAGTATCCGGGCAAGAATCTGTGCCTCCCATTGATCGGCAATGGTATCCATTTGCAAGATTTTTGAAATTCTGTCAGTGACAGCTTTTGGCGATTCAGCCTGATAGAACCACTTATAAAACGCATCACCGCCGTGGCCGTCATCACAGGCGGCAGCTATGATAATGACGCCGCCTTTTTTCACACATGCCTCAGCGGCAGTCATCCCCTTGACGGCTTGATAGATGTTCTGGTCGAGAGGATATCCCCCATTGGAGGTAATTACAATGTCAGCTTCGACTGCCTTCACTCCCGCAAGCTGCTCTACAAACTCACACCCCTTGTAATGGGCTTCCTCCGGATGCCCCGCAAAGGCCTCTATAATTTTCTTTTCAGTATTAATGACAACATTCAGAATAAAACCCAGCTTAGCCATACGTGCGGCATGTATCATGTCCTTATGTATCGGATTTCCTTTCAGGATTCCTGTTCTTGCATTTTTATGAGCGATGAATTTCGAACAGTGATTCCCCAGAACTGTCTTCTCAGAGGCAATCCCCGGTAAAATGCTTTTTCTCCCGCCGGAAAAACCGGCAAAAAGGTGGGGCTCTATAAAGCCTTCGGCGACAATAAGATCTGCCCAATCAACCAGTGAATTTAGATGCAGCTCGGCGCCTGAAGGCAGGGTGCCTTTAAACACCAAATTGCCGATATCCCTGGAATCATGGTTTGAAATATCCTCTTTATCGACGATATCCTTTCCGAACTTATAAACCATTTCTTCATATGTGCTTAGTCTATGAAATCCGGTAGCAATAAGGATCTTGATTTCCACACCCTGATTAAGATTCCTGATTTCACTCAGCAGGATAGGCATAGTAATTTTACTAGGTACCGGTCTTGTATGATCGCTTGTAATAATCAAAACCCTTTTCGCATCTTTCGCCATATCCCGAAGTCTAGGGGACTGAACCGGCTGATTAAGCGCTTTCCATACAATGTCCTCCTCAGACTGATCAACCTCTAAATCATTGACTCCGGATGTCAATATTCCTCTGATTCTTGAGTGTTTAAGGGATATTTCCTTGTAGCCTGTCGAATATGGGAGCTTTACTTTTAACATTTCAATGCACTCCTTTACGAAATTTATATAGAC
>CAYOKA010000043.1:6818-18319 GCA_964404395.1 uncultured Oscillospiraceae bacterium
ATGGGAGCTTTACTTTTAACATTTCAATGCACTCCTTTACGAAATTTATATAGACAGCTAGCTGCCGCATACCTTTCCGGGATTGAGTATGTTCCTTGGATCAAAGGACTTTTTTATCCCCATCATCAGCTTCATTTGCACATCTCCCAGAGAACTATTCAGGAAGGGTATTTTGGCATGCCCTATTCCATGCTCGCCCGAGACCTGTCCTTCAAGCTCGATAGCCTTCTGATACAAGGCATCCATCACGCTTTGGAGCTTACGCTTCCAATCCGTTTGCGAAAGCTGGTCTTTGCAGACATATATATGCAGATTTCCGTCACCCGCATGTCCAAAGGTTCTGATTCTTATTTCGTATTTTTTCTCAAGTGTATCCACAAACTTTACAAATTCAGCTATTTTGTTTCGTGGTACTACAACATCGCATTCGTCCATTTCCGGTGTTGAGCTCTTAATTGCCTCAAGGAAAGCGCCTCTTGCATCCCAAATGGATTCCTGCCTTTCCTCCGTATCCGATATAAAGACATCCACTGCGCCGGCATCAAGGCATAAGTGCGCCGCTTCCTCATAGGTTCGTTCGATCTCCTCGACAGAGCTGCCGTCATAAGTCAATAATAAATATACCTCCGCCGATTTGTCGGGAAACTGCTTGCCTAAATACTGTTCTGCAGCTTCTATGACCTCCTTCTGCATGAATTCCACAGCAGTAGGGACATTTCTCGATTTAATTATTTTTGGAACGATATCAATGCAATCATCCAGATTGTTGAAGGGGACTAAAAGACTCAATGCCTTCTTTGGAGCCGGTATCAGCTTTAAAATTAATTTAGTTACAATGCCCAGTGTACCTTCGGAGCCTATCATTAAATCCTTTAGGCTGTACCCGGAGCTGTTCTTGGCCACTTTACCTCCAAGCTCAATAACCTCACCGTCGGGCAAAACAACCTCCATACCCCGGATATACTCTCGAGTCACTCCATACTTCACTGCGCGCATACCGCCCGCATTGGTCATTGCATTTCCTCCGATGGTAGCGCTTTTTTCGCCCGGGTCAGGCGGATACATCAATCCATGATCACTGACGACCTTGATCAGCTCCATCAATAATACTCCCGGCTCTACGGTTACCGTAAGATTATCCTCATCCAGCTCCAGAATCCTGTTCATACCGGCAAGGGACAGGATAATCCCTCCGTGAATTGCTACGGCACCGCCGCAAAGTCCTGTTCCGGAACCTCTTGGAGTAACCGGAATCTTATTTTCATAGGCATATTTCATGACCGTGGAAACGGTATCTGTGCTGAAAGCTTCTACCACAGCTTCGGGGAAGTACTTGCCATACTCCGGCATTTCATCGTGGCTAAAGTCATCGTTTATAGCTTCGCCTGTCATAACATTTTCAGGAGAGCAAATGCTTTTCAAAAAAGAGATATCCTTATCCGTCAATTTATTATATTGCATAGATTGCTGTCCTCCTTTTTAATTTCTCTATCAGCAAGGGCAGCACTTCGTATAGATCGCCGACAACACCGTAATGGGCTACCTTGAATATAGGTGCATTCTTATCCTTGTTAATGGCGAAAATACATTCCGCCGTATTCATGGACGCGGTAAACTGGACTGCCCCGGATATTCCACAGGTTATTATAAGCCTTGGCTTCACCGTCCTGCCGGAAAGCCCGATCTGCCTGGTGTAAGGCGCCCATCCGGCCTCTACCAGAGGCCTTGTCACAGCCAGCTGCCCGCCCAGCAAATCTGTCAGCTCCTCCAGCAAAGAAAGATCCTTTTGCTCCTTCAGGCCCCTGCCACCGGCGATAATGAACTCGGCATCCGATATAGAGGGCTGTTTTTCCTTGGGAATCACTTTAAGGACCTTAATGCTTGAGTTTAGAAGACCTTTATTTATATTCATTCTCTCCACAGCAGCATCTGCATTTCGGTAACAATCGGCTTTATCCATAACCTTGTATCTTACAGTGGCAAACTGCGGTCTGCTGTTTGGGGTAATAATCTGTGCCATGATGTTACCGCCGAAAGCGGGACGGATTTGCACGAGGTCGGTGTCATCCCTGATATCCAGCCGTGTACAATCGGCTGTCAAGCCTGTTCTGTATCTTACCGCTACTCTGGGGGCCAGTGATCTCCCAACGGAGGTGGCTCCAACGAGGACAATGGATGGTTTCACCTTGTTAATGCAGTCCTCAAAAACATTTGTATACATATCAGCTTTGTAATACCTCAATTGCTCGTCATCATAGGCAAGTACCCTGTCGACGCCGTAATTCAGGAGATTTTCCGCTTCCTCCATTATACCGCTACCCATGATAGTACAATAGACTGGATGCTGTATCTTGGATGCAAGCTCCCTGGCTTTTCCTATCAACTCCAGAGTGACAGGGTGGACGACGCCGTCTATATGCTCAGCATATACCAGAATCCCCTTCCAATCATCCTTGTTAATATGTGCTCTGGCTTCATCTATCAGTGTTATTGCATTTTGGGGACAGCTTTTGATACAGATGCGGCACATTCTGCAGGAAGCGTTTATTTCAACCTTCTGATCCTTTATCTCAAGGGCGCCGAAGGGACATGCTTCTATGCAGGTACCGCACAAATTACATTTCTTTTCATAAACGGCAAGGGTGGCCATATCGTAATCTCCTCGATTCTATATTATGTTGCTTACAGGAACTTCAGCTCCTCCATGGTTATGAACATTTTTTCGGCAAGCTCCTCCGACTCATCCTCCCATATAATCTGACTGGTATTGGATTCCGGAGGGAAAATCCTTTCGACTCTGGTGGCTGAGCCGCTCAGACCATATTTATTCTCATCCTTGTCTGCGAAATCTTCCAGGCTCATGATATTTACAGCCCATTCCGAGGTCAGGAGCTTTTTCCTGAAGGAGGGGAGCCTTGGCTGCATAATATCCTTTTCAACCGTTATCAGACATGGATAAATCAATTCTACTATCTCAGTGCTGTCAGCCATATCCTGTGCAACAATGATACTTTTTCCTGTTATGCTTTCAATTGACTTCACCCACGCCACATGGGGCATTCCCAGGTATTCGGCGAGAGCCGGGCCGACCTGTGCAGTATCGCCGTCGGTAGTTTGCTTTCCGCATAAAATGATATCAAAATTGCCTATTGCCCGAATTCCCTGTGAAAGGGTGTAGGAGGTTGCAAGCACATCTGCTCCGGCAAATTTCCTGTCTGAAAATATGTATCCCTCATCGGCTCCCATCATGTAGGCTTCCTTTATGATACTCTCTGCCTGAAGCGGTCCCATGGTGACAACGGTTATGCTGCCACCTAATTTTTCCTTTATCCAAAGGGCAGTTTCCAAAGCGTACAAATCATAAGAATTCATTTTGCTTTCTATTCCATCCCTCTTTAAAACTCCCGTTTTTTCGTCCACCTCAACCTTGGTTGTACCTGGCACCTGCTTTATACAGATAAGAACCTTCATATCATCATTCCTTCCTTTATCGGCCTAGTGGTCAGACCGTGAAAATCTTAATCTATTAAATCGTCGGCCTGATTATCTAACAAATAGTGATTGCGTCAATTAACGTATTTCGCGGACAAAGCTCAAATGCGTGTTCATTATCTCTGTTGCCCGGTGTACATTTTTCTCTCTGATTGCATTTACAATATCGGTGTGCTGAGCCAGTAATACCTTTGCATTGTTTTCGTCCTTAAGTATCTTCGCCCTGTTGAATTTAACCGAGCTTTCAAATAAATAGGCTGTACATTCGGCTGCTTTTATGAGTATATAGTTGTTTGTCAGATTAAATAATGTCTTATGAAATTCCACATCCGCTTCAGCGCCCACTACTGTATCGTTTTTCTCCAAGGCGTCCTTCATTTTAGCCAGCGTACACTGTAATAAGGCCAGCCCCTGATCATCAGCTATCATGGCAGCCAGACTTACCGCTTCTATTTCTATGAGCTTTCTGAAATCAAGAAGGTCAGTTTCCATACTATCGTTCGAAACAAGTAAAGGTGATATGGTGTTTATAAAAGGACCAATGTTCAGATCGGTTATAAAGGAGCCTTCACCCGGTCTGACTTCAATAAGGCCAATAATCTCCATGGCACTAAAGGCTTCGCGGATCGATGCCCGACTCACTTGAAACATTTCAGCAAGGGTTCGCTCAGGGGGCAGCTTCTCGCCGACCTTCAGCTTGCCGTGCTTAATCATATCAATGAATTGTCCTATTATGTATTGATATATTTTTTTCATGCTGATAGGGGTTACGTTCATAATTCACCTCCTGGTGGTATGGTGGCCTGACCAGTATTATAGCACCTTCATAAATGTATTGCAAGCCTTGGAATCTTACGCTTTATCTTGTGATATAATTTCAATAACCGATGAGGAGTATAACAGGATCTTGAAACAATATCCAAACACTATTGATGTTTCTTAATCTAATATCGAGCATCTCTATGCAAAAAAAGGAAATAAAAAATCTGCCCACGTTTACTTGACACCAACTATCTGCCCCTTCAGATTGATATTTCACTCAATTCATAGTATGATTATACTATAGCATTATAAAATTATGGAGGTGTCTAATATTAGAAAAAGAGAACCGTTATTGAATGAGGGAATCAGAGATAAGGAAGTACGTCTTATTGATGTGGATGGGTCCATGATTGGCATAGTGCCCATAGAAGAGGCGCAGAGGCTGGCGGATTCCAAAAACCTGGATTTGGTGGTAATAGCAACAAATGCCACACCAACTGTGTGTAGAATCACCGATTACAGCAAAAATGCTTTTGAGCAGGCCAAAAGACGGAAGGAAGCAAAGAAGAAGCAAAAGCAAATAGCTCTCAAGGAGGTAAGATTGTCTCCAACGATTGAGGAACATGATTTCGAATTCAAGATGAAAAATGCCTATAAATTCTTGCAGAGTGGGAACAAGGTAAAGGTAAGTATTAGGTTCAAAGGCAGAGAAATGAGATACACATCAACAGGCCAGGAAGTGCTTGCCAAATTCGCCGAAGCGGTAAAAGAAGTCGGAACTATCGAAAAACAGCCCAGGCTTGAAGGAAGAAGCATGACAATGATATTGATTCCCGTGACGGCTCCTAAGTAGTATATGATTTAGATGGTTCGCCCGTATATACTTAAAATCGGCTTGCAATAGGCTAAGTATTTATAATATAATGACTAGCGGCTACAGTAATGCAGCCGCTAAAAAAGACTCCGGCGAGTAGCGCTGGAAGCTTTGCAAAGCCATTACAGGCCGTAGTTTTGCTTAAGCTTTTCTACATGCATGTAGTGTTCTAAATTTTGTAGCTTTGAAGCAGCTGCCTTATCAAGCGCAACAGTGGTTCCTCCGGCATACAATTGTATTGCCGAAGAGGTTATCTGTGAGGTAACAGGACCTTCAATGCATTTTGCGACCACATTGGCCTTATTTACTCCACTTGCAATCATAAGTATGTTTTTCGAATCCAGAATTGTTCCAATTCCCATTGTAATTGCAAAATGTGGCATCTTATCTTTTTCAACTCCCGCTTTTTTATAGAAGCTTTCATAATTGTCAGAGAGAGTTTGTGGTGACAATGCCTGGACGCTTGTTCTGGATGCCAATGATGTACCGGGCTCGTTGAAGCCCCAATGCCCATCGCCTCCGATACCCAGCAGCTGCAAATCGATGCCACCAGCTCTTTTAATCTCTTCTTCATACCTAACACAGAAGCCGTGTGGATCCTTTGAAAGTCCGTCGGGAATATGTACATTTTCTTTCTTTATATTGATATGCTTGAAGAGCTCTTCATGCATAAATCTCGCATAGCTCTGATCAGACTCATAAGGTACATCAGGATTAATTCCTATGCCGTAGTACTCATCAAGATTGAAAGTCCTGACATGAGAAAAGTCCAGCCCTTCATTGTGCATTCTTATAAGCTCCCGATAAGTACCTATGGGAGTACCTCCTGTGGCCAGACCGAGGACACAGTCAGGTTTTGACTTCACAAGGCCACCAATCACAGACGCTGCATATGCGCTCATTTCCTCATAACTTTCTCTCACAATTATATCCATAAATGCCTCCTGATTTTTTGGATTTCTTATTCTCCTTATTATACATTTCATATATATTTCATTTCAATATTTTTCATGATATTTTATTTTTTTTACCCCAGTTTATATTTAGTCAGCCATTTTCCGGAGCGGAAGCGGGCGATAAAAAAGCTCATTCGACAAATCCAATCCAGTATCATGGATATCCAAACACCGATTGCACCCCAACCTACCCTCAAGCCAAGTATATAGCTGAAAAAGACACGAAATACCCACATGGAGGCAATAGAAACGACCATCGTGAATTTAACGTCATTTGCAGCGCGAAGTGCATTCGGAAGCGTAAAGGATGCGGGCCAGAACAGCATGGCGCATACTCCGTGAATGAGTGCCAGTATCGCTGCAAGATGGAGCGTTTCATCAGAAAGATTATATATGCGCAGCAATGGCCGTAATAAGACTATTATAAGTATATTAACTGCGATGGTTAATACATAAGTGATTTTCATAAGCTTTTTGGTATAGTATTTTGCTCCGTCGAAATCCCGTGCACCAATACAATGCCCCACTACAGTTATCATTGCAAGGCTCATGGCCTGTCCGGGGAGATTGCCAAAGTGACCCAGATTGTTGGCTACTGCAGTTGCGGCAATCTGCATGGTGCCAAAAAACGCAATAATGCTTGTAACTATCACACGCCCCAGCTGGAATATGCTGTTTTCCAAGCCGCTGGGAATGCCGATAAACAATATTCTACGAATCGTTCCGAAGTCTGGGATGAAGTTCTTGAGCTTTATGTGCACCTCTCTACGGGAATCCGCTAAAAGCCTGAGTAGCATAACCGCACCCACTGCGCGTGCTATGAGGGTCGGGATAGCAACTCCTTCCACACCCATATTAAGCCCATAGACACATATGGCATTGCCACCTATGTTTATGATGTTGGTGGCAAGTGAAGCAAACATGGATATGCTGGAATTACCCATTGCTCTGAAAAGAGCGGCACATGCATTGTAGAGTGCAAGAAAGGGATAGGATAATGCGGAAATCCCAAAATAGATTATTGCATTGCTCATCACTGCATCATCTATACTGCCGAACAGCAAACGAAGCAGCTGGGCGCGCGCTACAAGAGACAAAATCATAACGACAATAGATATGAAAAAAGTGATAATTAGCAGCTGATTTGCCGAAAGGCAGGCCTTATCCCGCCGCTGTGCACCTATGAGCTGACTTGTTACAACCGCGCCGCCTGTTGCCAGTGCTGCAAAGATATTAATCAGAAGCACACTAATCATATCAACAAGTGATACACCTGACACAGCGGCCTCGCCCACTGCCGAGACCATTATCGTATCCGCAATTCCTACCGAAACTGCCAGTGCCTGTTCAATAATCAGCGGTACTATAAGCTTTTTTAAATCAGTATTTGTGAACTCTATCCTTGATTCCATTCATATAGTATATAGTAGAAAAAATACAACTGCAAACATCAGGCGTGACAATATAGCTTTATAAATCAGCTAAAGGCTAATAATAAGAGGCTTGTCTTTTTCCTTTCGTAGCTACAACCCAGCGCATGTGAACGGGATTTATCCGCGATGTAAAACCTGTCGAAGATTTCTTCGATTTGATCTTCAGCAATTCCCACTCCGGTATTGGTAAGGTCATTTATCAGCTTTGATATCCTTTCTGACCGCCCCTTTGCATTATACCATAGTAATCCTTTAATAAACCTGAAATGCTTTACGGCTTTTCTTTATAAAATCTTAATATGAAAAGACTGTATCTTAGCATTATGTTTATAAAAGTATAATGCATTTTTATACAATCTTAATGTTTGAAACAGTAGAATAGTAAATATTGCAATTCACAAGAAGGTGAATATATGTGATGATTTTCAGAGCAGCCTTGAAATAACAAGTTTGCTTAAGGAGCTGGGAGCAAAACGTGTTATCAGCAAAGCCAGCCGTGATATACATGCTAAATTTCTACTGCGTAACGGCGCTGATGAGGTTACCGACCCCGAAAGGGAGATTGCGGAGAAACTGGCTGTGCGGTATAGTAAGAATAACGTTTTTGACTATATCGAGCTTACTAAGGATGTTTCTATTTATGAAATACCTCCGGCCGAAAGCTGGATCGGAAAGAGTATAAGAGAGCTTAACTTCAGGGTCAGATACCACGCCAGCATACTTGCAACCAAAGTTGGTGACACTGTTTCGCCTTTACCGTCTGCTGAGCATATTTTCAGATCGGATGAGCATCTTATGATTATGGGGCACCATACTGATGTCGAGAAAATACTGAAGCTACTCCATTGAGAATGTGCTAAAATATTGGTGTGAGGTTCACCAAATGAGAGAAAAAAATTATCTGAAAATGCTGCTGATTATATCAGGTGCTACATTATGCTCTCTGGCTCTTGGAAAATTGGGTATAGACAAGAGCAACATTTTGTTGGTTTTCATGGTCGGAGTCTTGCTTGTAGCTGCCTTAACAAGAGGATACCGTTTCGGTGTTATCGCATCGTGTATCAGCGTTATGGTATTCAACTACTTTTTTACGGTGCCCTTGCATACCTTTGCCATTGGAAACAAGAATGATCTCATTTTGATTTTCTTTTTCCTGATTGCATCGTTGATATCTTCGAGTCTGACTGCAAGATTTCAGAGCCAGCTGCAGATTTCACAGAAGAACGAACGAACAGCAAAACTATTATACAATGTATCACAGCGACTTCTTAATGTAGCCGGCGAAAGTAATATTATTCATCAGGGAATACAATGTATAGAAGAATACACAGGTTATAGCAACGTTGTTGAGTTGTATGAAAACAGGCAAACCTATAGGAACGAAAACTTTTCTCCGGGTGATGATGAAAAATATATTGAGCTCACGATAACAGGTCTTGTGAATAAGCTTGGGACACTGAGAGTCTACACAAAGGATGCGGCTCTCAATATGGAACAGGAGTGGCTTGTCAATACCGTTGCTGCACAGATGGGAATTGCTCTTGACCGTGAGTTTGTTTATAATGAACGGGAAAAAATACGTATTGCTATGGAGCGGGAGCATTTAAAGAGCAATTTACTGAGGAGTATCAGCCATGATTTACGCACTCCTCTTACAGGAATTGTGGGAGCAAGCAGCTATATCCTGCAGCGCGGTGAAAACCTTGAGCGGGAAAATGTTCTGCACTTGTTGAAAGATATTAACGAGCAGGCGGTTTGGCTGACAACCATGGTTGAAAATATGCTGAACATGACCAGAATTGACAATGGAAATCTGGAAGTAAAAAAGCAGATAGAAGTAGTGGATGATGTTGTAAATGAGGCGATAACCCATGTTATCGGGCTTAATTCCAGACCGTTCAGTAAAATATTGCCAAAGGAGTTAATCGCCATACCTATGGATGGTAAAATGATCGTTCAGGTTCTCATCAATCTTTTGGATAATGCCGTAAATCACACACAGGATGGATGTCCGATTGAGATTTCCGTAAAGCAGTCAGATGACTGTGTCGAATTCGGCGTTGCCGACGGTGGGTCGGGAATCGACCCACTGATAGCGGAGCACCTGTTTGAGGCCTTTGTTACAAACGGCAGAACCGGATCGGATGTCAAAACAGGAATAGGTCTTGGCCTTGCAATATGTAAAGCAATTGTACAGGCGCACGGCGGCAGTATCAGAACAGGGATTTCACACCTTGGGGGGGCGCTGTTTGCATTTACGCTGCCATGTAAGGAGGAGAGCTGATGGAAAACACAGTTACGGTATTGGTCGTAGAGGATGATAAATATATCATTTCCCTTATTACTATGTTTTTAAAGGATGAAGGTTACAAAATCGTTGTAGCTACAACGGGGAAAGAGGCCATTTCGTTGTTTTATTCAAATAACCCGGACATTATTTTATTGGATCTGGGCTTGCCGGATATGGATGGTATAGAGGTTATCGTGAAGATAAGGGAAAAGAGCAATATACCGGTTATCGTTGTCTCTGCCCGGGAGGAAGAAAGTGAGAAGATACAAGCTCTTGACTCCGGAGCGGATGACTATATGACCAAACCCTTCCACACGGGAGAGCTGCTGGCGCGAATCCGAGTTGCGGAACGTAAACTTAACAATATGGCCGCCATGATGAATAAGGAGACATTTTCATGCGACTATTTAACTGTGGATTATACAAAGGGTATTGTTTCCATTGATGATGAAGAGGTTCATCTGACACCTACGGAATATAAGCTCCTTAAGCTTCTTATAGCTAATCGAGGAAAGGTTCTTACACATAACTACATTCTCAATCAGATTTGGGGTTACGCAGAGGTTAGCGATGCCAAAAGCCTCCGTGTATTTATGGCAAGCCTGCGTAGAAAAATTGAAAGAGACACTGCAAACCCACGTTTTATTCTTACACAGGTTGGCATTGGCTATCGTTTTACTGATAAATAACGTAATTTTAGGTGTCGAAATAACAAAGGAACGGATAAGGCCACGGTATCATAGGGACAATTTAGAAACGCAAGCTGAATACGGAAAAAGCTGCATAAATTTGTATTGACAAAACACAAATATATGCTACAATTTAAATTGAGAATATTTGTATAATCTCAAAATAATTATCATCTGGAGGTTAATGAAATGAAAGTCATGACATGGAATATTAATCAACGTAGCGGTAAACGAGACAATATCCGCGACTTTGTCATAGGTGAAATCAAGAAAGTAGACATAGCAATTATAACAGAGTTCAAAAGACCACAAGAAAAATTAAAGGAATTTGAGAAAGAGCTGGATGAGTATTGGCTTTGCTACTCGCCTGCCACCCGTCACAATGAAATTCTCATCGCTGTAAAAAAAGAGCTGACGGCAGAACCGATAATTGAAGAGTGGGAAAAAGAAGATGGCGACACCCCAGATTTCCTGCAAATCTATATAACGGTAAATAATAAGCCGCTGAGGATTATCGGGACAAGAATAAGAACAGGAAATAACCTCAGGATTGACTACATCGAGCGGAAGCAACAACTGGACAACCTTATCTGCGAATTGAACAAGACAAAAAATGAAGGATTACTAATAGGTGGAGATTTCAACAATTCTATTATTCGTGGAGCTCAAGACAAAACATACTATGAAGTTAGAGAAGAATATCATTATACGAGCAAAGGCGAATTGAGTGCTCTGTACGACACCTACAATTACCACATTTTGAAAGACGGCTTGATAGCGGCAGGTCTTATATTACATACGCCCGAAGGAAAACAATACTCTTGTGGATTCAACCTTAATGGCAAGACCGAAGAATGGGATGACGGCTATTTAAAAAATGACCACTTTGCTGCGACTGAAAACATAAAATTATCGAATGTAGAATACGACAAAAAATTCATTAATCCTAAAAACGGTTACACTAAACCAAATGTCAAAACCACACTAAATAGCAAAGGATATTGG